>NZ_DF968233.1:0-6010 GCF_001270025.1 Streptomyces azureus
TACCGGATCCGCCTCCCAGACGGACCCGATTCGGCAAGATTGATCCCGACATCACACAGACCCTAGTGGCAGGGAACCCGTGCGGGTCCTTGATGATCAGTGGGCCCGCTTACCCGTCGAGGCGGCGGAACTCGCGAACTGGAACTTGAAGTTGGTGCCCTTCAGGACGTCGCTGGCGATGACCTTCCATTGGCCCGCCGTGGTGGTCTTGTAGGAGCTCTGGCAGTAGTTGAGGCCGCCGCTGCTGCTGTAGAAACAGACCTTCACCCTGCGGTCGGTATCGGTCTTGATGTTGATGTCGGCGCAGTTACCGGTCATGAAGTACGTGACGCTCTGCGGCTGGAAGTAGGTGCCCGACGGCTTGCTGTAGCTCCATGCGTTGTCGTAGCAGGACTGGGCGACCACCTCCCCCGGGGTGGCCGCACTGGCCGTACCGCCGATGAGACCGGCGCAGGCGAGCGCTCCGCTGACGGCGACTGCGACGAAACGCTTGCGGATGTGCATGGGAAACCCCCGTTGTCGATGCCTGCGGCCCCAACGCCCCTGCAGTGTGGGCCACGTGAGACTCGGCACCCACGATGGTGGATCGTGCTCGGGCCCGGTACCTGGAATGTTTCAGGTACCGCCCGCCCTGCCCACCCGCCACAGTGGCGGGGATACACGTCAGCACATCAACGGGGAAGGGCCCTCCATGAACCTTCGCAAGCGGTTCGCCACCGTCGCCATGACCGGCGCGCTCATCGGCGGCGGCCTACTCGGCACCAGCAGCGCCGGCGCGGCCACCCAGGGGGAGGTGGTCGCCCAGTCCTGCTACGGCAACGCTCGCGGCTACACGAAGGCGTCGGGCACTCACATCTACCCGAATTACCCCACGGCCAACTACCTTAAGACGACGAGTAGCTGCGCCGACATCAACATCAAGACCGATACCGACCGCTACGTGAAGGTCTGCTTCCTTGACATGAGCGGCGGCAAGGAGTGCCAGGCCGACTACAAGCTCGCCAAAGCGGGTAGCTGGAAAGTGGTCGCCACGAATGTCAAGGACAATACCGAGTATCAGTTCTACTTCCGGAGCGACGCCAAGTCGACGGGGCACTACGCCGCCTGAGCAGCCCGCGCCGTCCAGGCGCCCTTGAGAGGGCCGTGGCGCCCGAGTGTGACATCCGTGCCAGGGCGTTTACTGACTTCGGCGCATTAGGGTGCGTCCGGTCTGTCGAGAGTCAGGTCCGTCCCGGCGAGGAATCCGCCGAGGATGCTGCGCCGGTACTGCAGCGCCTTGAGTCGCCTGCGGAGCAGAGTCTCCAGCTCGCTGAGGGTGCAGGCGGCCAGGTTGGCCAGGTTTTCTGCGAACTGGGCTTCGGATCGGGCATGACCTGCTGGCGGGGCCTGGCTGCCTGGGACGAAGCGGGCGTGTGGGAGCAGCTGCACGTGGCGCTGCTGAAGAAGCTGCGTTCAGCCGGCAAACTCGACAGGCCCCGGGCGGTGATCGACTCCTCCCACGTCAGGGCCTCCCGACGGGGCCCAAAAGCGGACCCAGCCCGGTCGACCGCGCACGGTCGGGCAGCGAGCACCACGTCCTCACCGATGCCCCCAGAGCATCCCGCCCGCGGTGTCCCTGACCGGCGGCAACCGCAACGACGTCACCCAACTGCTGCCCCTGCTCGACAAGGTCCCCGCCGTCCCGGCCGTGTCGACCGACCACGCCGACGGCCGGACGCGCTGCTGGCCGACCGACCACGACAAGCACCGGCGCCTGCTCCGGCAGCGAGGCATCCGCCCGGCGATCGCCGAACGCGGCCAGCCGCACCGCTCCGGCCCGGGCATCTTCCGCTGGGTCGTCGAACGCACCATCTCCTGGCCTGCCTGATCACTCACCGCCACGTCCAACGCCTTTGTCAGGACCTCCAAGAGACCCGTGGTCCAGGTGCCGCACAACGCGACCCGGCCCAGTCCCCACTCCTCGAGAGGACCAGGGCCCGGGCCGGGCGGTGCTTCTGCGGCTGTGCGTCAGGACGTGGGGGTCAGACCCGGGTGAGGCGGACCGCCACCGTCTCGCTGACCGTTACCGGCTGGTCGTAGTCCGGGTCCGTCGCCGTCGCGCGGCCCTCGACCTCGACGTCCCCCTTCTGGAAGGGGACCGAGCCGGTGGGTACGGCCGTACCGGTCCAGCCGACCGGGGCGCCCGGGATGCAGGACACCGACGTGGAGAAGGAACCGCGGATGAGGTCCCGCTTCTTCACCTGCGTGACGTCGCCCGCCACGGTCACCCGCACCGGCTTGTTGCAGCTCACCGTGCCGTGGAAGGTGGCCTTGCCGTTGAGGGAGCTCGCGGTGCCGTCCAGGGCGATGCGGAGGCCCAGGCCGAGTTCGGCCGGCGGGGCCGGGTTCTCGATGTGGACCTCGCCGCGCGCGGCCGCAGTGCCTCCCTCGCAGTGCTGCACGAAGGTGGCGTCGAGCTTCTTCACGTAGCCCTGGGGGCCGAACTCCACTGCGGAGATCGTGAAGGTGCCGGTGAGCTGGTTGCAGCCGCGACCGTTGCCGCTGAGCGACAGGCCCGGTTCGGTCCCTTCGTTGAACGGGTAGCGGGTGGCTCCCGTGTAGGTCCCGGGCGTCAGGGCTTTGCCGGACGGCGCCGCCAGGTTCAGGGTCCACCAGTCGCCGTTCGCTCCGTCGACGGAGACGGTGACCACCCTGTTGTCGGTGTTGCCGGAGACGTTCATGCGGTCCTGGGACGCCGTCGCGTAGGCGTAGGACTGGCCGCCGCTGATGTAGTCGCCCTCGTCGCCGCTAAAGCTGAAGGAGCCCCCGGTGACCGGCAGGGCGTGCGCTTCGTTGCCGGAGAGCAGGCCGGTGGTGCCGGTGGCCATGGCCACCGCCAGCGCGAGGGTGGCGGTGGCACGGGCCAGGACGCGTCTGGGCAGGCTGAGGTTCATGGATGTTCCCCCTGGTGAAATGACGTGAGCCCCGTCCGCCGACGTAATGCTTCCGCGTGCATGTTCGCACGCTTGTCCGCGAGTTTCCGTCGGCGAGGCGAGTCTGCCAACCAGAAGGATGTGCGACAACTGTGTTTCAGGTGTGATGAGTTGATGTTTCAGCCAACACCAGGTGTCAGCGTCGTAAGTCGGACAGGGGTGGCCTCCGTGCCTCAGGCCGCCGTGTGACCGAGATGCGAGCCGTCGAATTCTGCCGCCAAGGGCTGTCCCGTAAGTGATCTTGATTGCGATACCTCGGGTTGCGGCTGGCGTGATCACCGGAGCCGTGCTGGAGTCCGTTCATCGGTGTGAGCCCGCGCGCCTTCGGTAACCGGCTCACGCCGACCTGGGTGGTCAGCTGGTGAAGGACTCGCGGCCCAAGCGGCCCCGCCGACATTTCTGCCGCCGCGCACGCTGGTATGGGCCTTGAGCTGTTGTGCACCGCGCCTGGGGACGGCTGTCACCAGATTCCGCTCTGGACGTACGGGTTGACGGCCCTGAAATTGCTGTCGTAGCTGGCCCTGAACACGTAGTTCGGGTCGGACTGGGTGAGCCACCCGGACGTGTGCGCGTAGCCGGTGCCGTCCGACAGGTAGGTGCCGTCGGCGAAGGACCAGGTCCTGCCGCCGTCCCTGCTGATGTCCAGCCAGATCCAGCCACGCGGGTCCCAGCCGGAGCCGACGAGCCGCCCCCAGCCGTACTGGTAGCCGTTGTAGTAGCCGGAACGGAGCTCGATGCCGATGGTTCCGCGCTGGTTCGGGGCGTGGGTCACGCGATTGGTAGTGGCCATCACCTGGTCGGTGTTGATCGTTCCGGGTGCCGCGTGGGCGGGTGTGGCGAGCGCCGCGACACCCAGCGCGCCCAGCGATCCCGCCACCGCCGCGGACCCGGCCGACCTCAACAGCGTCCTGCGGTCCATGGAGCGACTCATGGATCCCCCTCGTCTTGAAAGAAAGGTACTGACCTACGGACAGCGTCGTGGACAGACCCTAGTGAGGAAGCGGGTGCTGAGCTCCTGACAAATGTCAGGGCAACGCCTGTCCGGAATTCGCCACGACTCACTCAGAACGCGGTTCCCAGAGTCTCAGCCATTTGAGTGCTGGTGACAGCGATGACGGTGCAGCAGACCGCTTTGCCCGCGGCGATCCCCGCCGGGGCGTCCTCGACCACGACGCAGCGGTGTGCCGCGATCCCCGATCGCGTTGTCGCCAGTTGGTAGGCGCCCGGGTGGGGCTTGGCGTTATGAACCCCTGACGAAATGATCTCCAAGAAGGTGGCCCCGGCGGCACGAGGTCCTCCTTGCCAAGCTCCGCAGCGCGAATGCCCTGGACTTCTCCCGAACTGCCGTCGACGGCTCCCACATCCCGGCGTTGCAGGGGGTTCCAAGACGGGCCGAGCCCTGTTGACGGGGGCAGAACCGGTAGCAAACACCATCTGATCACCGATGCCACTGGCATCCCGCTTGCGGCCACGCTGACTGGCGGCAACCGTAACGATGTCACCCAGCTCATATCCCGCTGCTCGAAGCGGTGCCGCCGGTGCGGGGCAAGCGCGGTCGGCCCCGGCGCCGCCCGGACATGGTGCTGGGCGACCGCGGCTACGACCATGACAAGTACCGCAGCTCGGTCTGGGATCTCGGTGTGAAGCCGCTGATCAACCGCCGGGGCACCGAGCACGGCTCCTGTCTGGGCGCCCAACGCTGGGTCGGTGGGGCGCGCATTCACCCATCTGCACTGGTTCCGCCGCCTGCGGATCCGTTGGGCGGCCCGCGACGACATCCACGACGCCTTCCTCACTCTGGGAGGTGCACTCATCTGGCGACGTCTGTGGCTCACGCTGTTGACCCGTCAGGACCGCCAAGTTGGGTGAGGGACTGCGGGTCGGGAGTGCATGCTGATTCCTGGGCGGCCATAACCTCATCGCCGTACTCGAAGGCCCATGCGCCGACGGCGTCGATGGGCGCCAGCAAGGTCCGGCCCCAGAGCGGTGAGTTGGTACTCGACCCGTGACGGCGCGTCGGGGTCGCGCCCTCGGCTCCCCCGACTTCCTACGACTCCGTGGCGAACTGCTGCGCCACGTGGGCGTCCACGACGCCTCGGCACATCCCATCGAAAAGGCACCCGCAGAAACTCGTCAACCGCATCAGCCGTGCGCTGAGCTCCACACTCGTCCTCACCGCGCTCCTCGCCACAGCGGCCTGGGGTGGGAACACCGAGGACATGTCCGATCCTGCGGGACGTGTGGGCGGCCGACGGGCCGCCGTCGAACCGTGCAAAGCCTGGTTCCGCAATGATCTCGCCGCCGAAGATCGACGATGATGGAGCCCATCGCACCAGACGACGACAGGGGGGTGACGTGGCCAGCCTGATCAGGCGCCAGGAGTATCCGGTGAATGTGGACTACAACGGGTGGGCCTTGCAGGACTTCGACGACACGCAGGTTCCTGTGCTGTTCCCAGAGGGTTTCGAGAGCGGCACGTTCCTTACGGCTCACACTGGGCGCCTTGATTTCTACAGCGCCGGGCACACCCACACTGCGTCCCTGACGGTGGAGATCTGGGACGGGGAGCCTGCCGTGCCGGCCGGAGAGTGGGACGAGACAGCCCTGGCCGGCATCGTTTGTTCTTCGGGCAAGTTGCGCGCCAGGGGGATGGCGGCAGGACCGATGCCAGAAGCGATCGAGTTGTCGGGCGGGCCGGGCGTCTGGGCGGTTCGAGTGGTGTGCACCGGCCGTGAGGCGGCGTCTGCGCAGACCCAGCACGGTGTGGTGCACGGAGTCGAGCGCTACATCGCGCAGTTCTGGCCGGAGTCCTAGGTTGCTGGGGGGCGGCTCGCAGCTCGCGAGCCGCCCCCGCACCTGGCCAAGGGCTGCTAGTTGTATGAGGCCAGGACGTTGGTTACGCCTGCGCGTAGTCGACAGGCCGGCGGTTGGCCTCCTGCTGCACCGTGGGGTCGAGGAACCGCCGCCGGTTTAGGGGTCCTTTCAGAATGCCGGGACTTTGCGGGCGAGGGTCATGCAGTGGGCGAGCTGGAGGAGAG
>NZ_DF968234.1:0-60660 GCF_001270025.1 Streptomyces azureus
GGGCCTCGTAGATCACCGTGTGGTGGTACTCGGTGCGCGGCAGGCGGTCGTCGCCCCAGTCGAAGTACGGGTTGACCACGACCGACGTCATCGTGTGCGGCGCGGAGTCGAGATCATTGCGCCGGTCGGGATCGTCGAAGTGGTAGCCGTAGACCTCCTCGCCCCAGCTGATCGAACCGCTGATCGCACGCGCGTACGGGTCGAGCAGCAGTTTCGCGGAGTTGCAGCGCACTCCGCGCTCCGGGGCGTACGGGCCGTGCACCCGGAACCCGTACCGCTGCCCCGGCATGATGCCCGGCAGGTACGCGTGCCGCACGAACGCGTCGCTCTCCCGGAGCTCGATCGCCGTCTCCGAGCCGTCGTCGTGCAGCAGACACAGCTCTACTCGGTCCGCGGCCTCCGTGAAGACCGCGAAGTTCGTGCCGGCGCCGTCGTACGTGGCACCGAGTGGATATGCCTCTCCAGGCCAGACCTGCATGGATACGACTCTTTCAGGTGAGTGGCGCCGGTGGGGACGCCTTGGCCTCGAGTCTCCTCGAAAGTGAGGGAACCTCCTATGACTTATGTCCCTCTTACCGAGTGACCAGTGCATACGCGTTATGCCGAACCAGTGGGGCAAGTGATACTCCCGGGGTGTTTGGGGGAGTAGGGGAAAGATGTGCGGTCCGTCCGGCGGGGAGCCGGGTCGGGCCGCACCGGCCGCGATCCGCCGACCGGGCGGCCGATGACGAGACGGAGCGGGTCGAGAAGACCGACCGCTATGAATCCGCTCACTCCGGCCGAGCTCGCCCCGGCAGAACAGGCACCGGCGGCCGCGCGGTTGAGAACTACCCTGCCCATCCGGCTGCACCGCCGACCGCTCCCGGAGTACCCTTCCTTGATCGTTGACAAGGGGAGTGCTCGGGGGAGCGGAAGGCGGTGCGCGGGTGGGCTCGGGAGGGCTGGAGCTGCCCCCTGGTGACGAGGGTCACGAGGGGAACTCCGCAGACGTCCCGACCGGTGCCGTGTCCCTGGCGCGGCCGATGGACGCGACGGGCTCGATCGGTCCGGAACTGGACTGGGACGCCGACGCCTGGCGCGAGGTGCGCACCCGCGCCCAGCGGGCCGGCCGGGCCTACATCTGGCTGAACCTCGTCGAGCAGCGGCTGCGCGCGGTCGTCGCCGCCGTACTGCGACCCGTCTACGAACCCGTCCACGGCGACGACTGGGTGGTGGCCGCCGCAGGACCCGCCGGGCAGGAGTGGGTGCAGCGCGCGGTCGCCGTGCGCGAGGTCAGCCGCCGCAAGGGCTACCTCCTCGACCCGGCCGACGACAACGTCCTGTCCTTCCTCACCCTGCCGCAGCTGCGCGAGCTGGTGGTGCAGCACTGGCCCTGCTTCGAGCCGTATTTCGACGACCGCCGGGACGTCGAGCTCGCCCTGGACGAGCTGGAGGTCACCCGGAACGTCGTCTCCCGCAACCGGGCCCTGTCCGAGGCCGTCCTGAACCAGGCCGAGCGCGCCTCCGCCCGGCTGCTGGAGATGCTCGGCGCGGGCGGTGACGTGCCCTCCGCGCGCCGGCTTCCCATCGACGCGGTCGAGGACCTGGTCGGCGACCGGTACGCCGACGTGGTCGCCGTCCATCCGGACCGGGTGCGGCTGATGCGCCAGTTCCCGGCCGAGGACATCTTCGGCGGTGCCCGCCGCCTCGACGCCATCGGCATCGGCCTCAACCTGCTCGTGCAGAACTTCTCCGGCCGCCGCCTGGTCCGGCTGGCCGAGTCCGGCTGCCGGGTGCGGCTGCTGTTCCTGAACCCGGCCTCCAGCGCGGTCAAACGGCGCGAGCGCGAACTGGGCATCAAGCGCGGCGAGCTCAGCCGGGCCGTCGAGATGAACATCCTGCACATGCGCCGGGTGCGGGCCCGGCTGCGCGACCCCGGGGCCTTCGAGATCCAGGTCTTCGACGAGACGCCCCGCTTCACGGCGTACCTGGTCGACGGCGACGGCGCGGACGGCATCGCGGTCGTGCAGAACTATCTGCGCCGGACCCGGGGCATGGAGGCGCCGGTGTTCGTGCTGCGCAACAGCGGCAAGGTGGTCAAGTCGGGCGAGATCGACGAAAGCGGCCTCTTCCCCACCTACCGCGAGGAGTTCGAGGTGATGTGGGCGGATTCGCGGCCGGTGTCGTGAACTGTGCCCCGCTGTGGGGTGGTCGCGGTGGTCCGGTTGCGGTGGTTCGCCCGGACGCCGCAGGGCCTGAGCGGAACGCGGTCCTCTGATTGTCAGTGGTGCATGGGAGGGTGAAGACCACTGGGGGAACGCACCATAGAAGGGGGGCCGCCCATGGGCTGGCACCGGGAGCTGCTGATCGGCTTCGACCTGGAGACGACAGGCACGGATCCGCGCGAGGCGCGCATCGTCACGGGAGCCGTGATCGAGGTCAGGGGTGGGGAGCCGATGGGGCGCCGGGAGTGGCTGGCCGACCCGGGAGTGACGATCCCCGAGGACGCGGTGGCGGTGCACGGCATCAGCAACGAGCGGGCGGCGGCCGAGGGCAGACCGGCCGACCAAGTGGCGGACGCCCTCGCCGACGTCCTCACCTCCTACTGGAAGACGGGCGTGCCGGTCGTCGCCTACAACGCCGCCTTCGACCTGACCCTGCTCTCCGCCGAGCTGCGCCGCTACGGACTGCCGTCCCTGCGCGACCGCCTGGGCGGCGTGGACCCCGCCCCGGTCATCGACCCGTACACCATCGACCGCTGGGTCGACCGCTACCGCCGCGGCAAACGCAACCTCGAAGCGGTCTGCGCCGAGTACGGCGTGGTCCTCGACTCCGCCCACGACGCCATGGCAGACGCCCTCGCAGCGGCCCGCCTGGCCGGCGCGATAGCCGCCCGCCACCCCAAGATCGCCTCCCTCGGCCCGGCCGACCTGCACCGCCGCCAGATCGAGTGGTACGCGGAGTGGGCGGCGGACTTCCAGAACTTCCTGCGCGGCAAGGGCGACACGACGGCCTTGGTGGACGGGGCATGGCCGTTGCGGGAGCTGGCGGACGCGTAAGCCGCGCCCAGCCGTCAGAAGGCCCGGCGCTCCCCTTCGTCACACCGGTGCGGGCGTCGCGATGCGTTCGATGCGGGGCTTGGCCAGTCGCTCGTAGTCGGCGCCCGAGATGAGGAGCGAGCGGTCGAGCCGGGCGGCGTTGAAGTACAGCTTCGGCCGGGCCGCGACGTCCGGGTCGGCGACCAGTTCGAGATCGGGGTCGAAGCTGAACGGCAGAACCGTGCCGGGGACGGCGCGGGCCAGCCGTTCGGCGGTCCCGGGGTCGCTGAAGCCGACGTAGCGTGCCGCGAACAGCGCCCTGACGGCGTCCAGGTCCACCCGCCGGTCCCCGGGGACGACCGCCAGGACGTGGCGCGTGGTGCGGCGGTCCACCTTGACCCGCAGCACGATGCACTTCGCGGCCTCGGAGGCCGGATGCCCGCGCAACGCGCAGACGGCTTCGGTGGCGCCTTCGGGCTCGTGGTCGATGAGGCGGTAGTCGACGGAGGCGGAGTCGAGCAGGGAGATCAGGTGGTCGTAGGTGTCGTGCCGACTGGGGTCGTGGTGGGTGCGCTCGGGCATGCGGAGTCCTTGTCGAGGGAGTGGGACGAGGGAGGCAGGGGTTCCATTGTGCTTCGGTGCGCCCGTTCCACCGCCTGTCCCCAGTACGTACCGGCCACCATCAGGGCCGCCCCGAGTCCGGTCAGGGGCGTGAGGTGTTCGCCGCCGAGGGCGATGCCCACCGCGACGGCCCAGACCGGCTCGGTGCCCAGCAGCAGGCTGGCCCGGCTGGCGGAGGTGCGCTGCACGGCCCAGGTCTGGGCCAGGAAGGCGAACACGCTGCAGAACAGGGCGAGATAGACCAGCTGGGCCCAGGTCGCCGGATCCGTGCGGAGCAGCGTCGGCAGGTCGTGGGCGGCGACCGGCAGGAACAGGGCCGTGCCGACGAGGGTCTGCACCGTCGTCAGATGCAGGGGCCGGATCGCCCGCCCGGTGGTGAAGCGGCCGACCAGCGCGACATGCACGGCCCGGATCAGCGCGGCGCCGAGCATCAGCAGGTCGCCGAGGCGTGGCGCGTGGAAGCCGTTGCCGGACATCAGCAGCCCGACGGCCAGGACGCACACGCCGGTCGCGGCGAAGAAGGAGGGGGGCAGCGTGCCGCGGCGGCCGCCGCGGTCGAGGAGCGGCGTGAGGACGACGGTCAGACTGATGATGAGCCCGGCGTTGGCGGCGCTGGTGTGAGTGACGCCGTACGTCTCCACGACCAGGACCGCGGCCTGGGTCAGCCCCAGGGGCACACCGGCCCGCAGTTCGTCACGCGTCCACCAGCGCGACCCGCGCCGCCGGGCGGCGACCACGCCGAGGCAGGCGAGCGCGGAGAGGGCGTAGCGGGCGAACAGCACCAGCAGGACGGGGAGCGCGGCAGTGGCCGTCTGGGCGGACAGATAGCTGGAACCCCAGACGAGCGCGACAAGGAGGAGTACCGCATCGGTACGGCGGACGTGGGACACGCGCCTACGGTGCACCGTAGACATCCATGAAGCCCAGTACCAGTCTCTAAAACGATCATTTAGCAGCTCTACATCGTCTCTACACTGAGGCGATGGACGAACGTCAGCTGCGGATCCTGCGGGAGCTCGGCGAACTGGGCAGCGTCACGGCGGTCGCCGAGGCGCTGCTGGTGACGCCGTCGGCGATCTCCCAGCAGCTCCGGCTGCTTCAGCGCGCGATCCCGGTGCCGCTCACCGAGCGTCAGGGGCGACGGCTGGTGCTCACCGACGCCGGGCAGGCGCTGGCGGGCGCGGCCGTGGAGGTGGAGACGGCGCTGGCACGCGCACGGCACACCGTCGAGGAGTTCGTCGGACGGCCCGACGGCGAGGTGTCGGTGGCGGCGTTCCACAGCGCGGGCGCCGCGTTCTTCCCGCCGCTGCTGCGCGCGCTGGCCGGTCCGGGCAAGCCGGTGCCGAGACTGGCCGACGAGGACGTACCGCAGGAGGATTTCCCCCGGCTCACCCGGGAGTACGACGTCGTCCTGGCCCACCGCCTGGACCACGCCCCGCCATGGCCGGACACGGTGGCCACCACGACGCTGCTGCGCGAGCCGCTGGACGTGGCCATGCCCGCCGACCACCCCCTGGCCGCCAAGCGCCGCGTCACCCCGCGCGACGTGGCCGACGAGCCGTGGATCACCGTGCACGAGGGGTTCCCGGTCCTGGCGACGATCGAGGCCATCGCCGCCGCGGCGGGCCGCAGGCTCCATCTGGCCCATCGCATCAATGAGTTCTCGGTGGTCGCCGAGGCCGTGGCCGCCGGGGGCGGTATCGCCCTGATGCCGCGCTGGACCATGCGCCCGCATCCGGCGCTCGTGCTCCGGCCGCTCAGCGGAGCCCAGGCGCGACGCCACATCGATGCCCTGTACCGTCCCGAGCGCACGGCCCGCACAGCGGTCCGCACGGTCCTCACGGAGCTACGCCGAGCCGCCCGAAGCATCCAGGACAGCGGCGCGTAGCCCTCGAACCACAGGCGCTCAGAACGAATACCACCGCACCGTCTCGTCCCCCTCCCGCAACGAAGCCACCCGCCGCCGAAACTCCGCCAACGCCTTCGGAACACTCGGCGCATGCTGAGCCACCCACGCACAACTGGCCGTCTCCCGGGCCCCACGCAACACCGAACACCCCTGCCACTCCCGCACATCCCAGCCATACGCCTCGACAAACGACTCGTAAGCCGCCGCAGGCACCCCGTACCGGTCATGCGACAACACCATCACCACCAGGTCGTGCTCGCGCAGATCCGCGGAGACCGTCTCCAGGTCGACCAGAACCGGACCCTCCGCGCCCACATGCACATTCCGCGGCAGCGCGTCCCCGTGGATCGGCCCCGGCGGCAGATGCGGCGTCAGCGCCGCCGCCTCCGCCGCGAACCCGTCCCGCCGCTCCCGCAGATACGCCGCGTCCGCCGGATCGATCGCGTCCCCGGCGAGGCGCAGCCAGCGTTCCACTCCGCCCAGCAGATCGCGGGAGGGCAGATCGAAGGCAGGCGCGGGCAGGGCGTGCACGACCCGTAGCAGTTCGGCCAAATCCCGCGGCTCGGCGGGCCGTACGGCGTCGGGCAGCCGGTGCCACACCGTCACCGGGTGCCCGTCGACCAGCAGGGGCTCGGGCTCGGCCGCCCGTACCGCCGGCACACCCGCCTCCGCGAGCCACAGGGCGATGTCCAGTTCGCGTCGCGCCCGGTCGAGGAGTTCGGCGTCGCGGCCCACCTTGACGACCAGGCCACCGGCGGCGAACACCGCGTTCTCGCCCAGCGCGAGCAGCCGTGCCTCCCGGGCCGCGCCGGGCAGCACTCCCGCCGCGGCCAGTACGTCCCGAGCCCGTGCCTCGTCCATCGTCCGCCTCCGTCGTCCACGTCTTGCGCCGTCGGGTTCCGGCCATCCGCCGGTCAGTGTCGCATCGGCACAGGTGGGGCGGCATACGCGGTGCCTTGACGAGGCAGACCGCCTTCACGACCATGACGTGGCCAGCCGAGCCGTGCAAAGGGGCTGATTCCGTGACATCGGTGACCGAGGCTTCGCCGCCGAGGAGACCGGCCGGCCGCAGGCCCGCCGGGGCCCGGCCCCGGCGGGTCGTCGACCACGGCGCCTGGTTCCTGGTGCTGCCCGCCCTGCTTCCGATCCTGGTCCTCAGCGTCGGGCCGCTGCTGTACGGGATCCTGCTGGCCTTCACCGACGCCCAGTCGGGCCGCACGGAGCCCACCCAGTGGATCGGCGGCCTCAACTTCCGGGACCTGCTGCACGACACGCTGTTCTGGGACTCCTTCCGGATCGGGCTGGTGTGGGCGGTCGGCGTGACCGTGCCGCAGTTCCTGCTCGCGCTGGGCCTCGCCCTGCTGCTCAACCAGGACCTGCGGCTGCGCTGGCTGGCCCGCGCCCTGGCGATCATCCCCTGGGCCATGCCGGAGGTCGTCGTCGGCATCATGTGGCGGCTCGTCTACAACCCGGACGCGGGCATCCTCAACGAGACCCTGCGCGACGTCGGTCTGGGCGGCGGCCGCGACTGGCTGAGCGGCCTGGCCACCGCGCTGCCCGCCGTGATCGTCGTGGGCGTCTGGGCGGGCATGCCCCAGACGACGGTCGCGCTGCTCGCCGGGCTCCAGAACACCCCCCGCGAACTGCATGAGGCCGCGGCGGTCGACGGAGCGAGCGCCTGGCGCCGCTTCCGCACGGTCACCTGGCCCGCCCTCAGACCCATCGCCCTCGCGATCACCGCGCTCAACCTGATCTGGAACTTCAACTCCTTCGCCCTGGTCTACGTGCTCACCAGCGGCGGCCCGGGCGGCCGGACCCGCCTGCCCATGCTCTTCGCCTACGAAGAGGCCTTCCGCTACGGGCAGTTCGGTTACGCGGCGGCCATGGGCTGCGTGATGGTGGCCGTGATCTCGATCGCCTTGGCCGTCTTCCTCGCCGGCCGCCTCAGGGGAGGTGACGACGCGTGAGGACCAGCACACCGGCCCGCGTCGGCCAGTACACCGCGCTGCTCGCCTATCTCGTCTTCCTCGCCTTCCCGTTCCTCTGGCTCGTCTCCACCGCGTTCAAGCCCCCGCGCGAGCTGGGCAGCCTCCACCCGACCTGGATTCCGAACGACCCCACTCTCGCCAACTTCCGGCAGGCCTTCGACGAACAGCCGCTGCTGCGCGCCGCCCTCAACTCCCTGCTCGCCGCACTCGCAGCGGCGGTCGTCGCCGTGCTGATCGCCACACCGATGGCCTACGTCGTGGCCCGGCGCCGCACCCGGCTCGCGAAGGCGGTGACGGGCTGGGTGGTGGTCAGCCAGGCGTTCCCGTTCGTGCTGCTGATCATCCCGCTGTTCCTGGTGCTGAAGAACCTCCGGATGATCAACTCCGTGCCGGGGCTGGTGCTGGTGTACGTGGTGTGGGCGCTGCCGTTCGCGCTGTGGATGCTCGCCGGGTACGTGCGGGCCGTACCACCCGAACTGGAGGAGGCCGCCGCGGTCGACGGGGCGGGCCGGGTGCGGACACTGGTGTCGGTGACGGCACCGCTGCTCGCGCCGGGCATCGTGGCGACCGGGCTGTTCGCGTTCATCACCGCGTGGAACGAGTTCTTCTTCGCGCTCGTGCTGCTCAAGACGCCGGAGAAGCAGACCCTTCCGGTGGTGCTCACCCACTTCATCGGCGCCGAGGGCGTCGCCGACCTGGGTCCGCTCGCGGCGGCCGCGTTCCTCGCGACGCTGCCCTCGCTGGTCGTCTTCGCGATCATCCAGCGGCGGATCACGGGCGGCATGCTCACCGGGGCGGTGAAGAGCTGATGCGCGCACGCCTGCTGGCCCTCGTCCTGCTGCTGCTCCTCGCCGGCTGCTCCTCCGGCGGCACACGCGACGACGGCCGGATCACCCTGCGCTTCCAGTCCCTGGCCTGGCAGGAGGAGTCGGTCGAGGCCAACAAGGAACTGGTGGAGGAGTGGAACGCCACCCACCCGGGCGTCCGGGTCGAGTACGTCCAGGGCAGCTGGGACAGCGTCCACGACCAGCTCCTCACCGCTTTCGAGGGCGGCGAGGCACCCGACATCATCCACGACGCCTCCGACGACCTCGCCGACTTCGCCTACGGCGGCTACCTCGCCGACCTCACCCATCTGCTGCCCGCCCGGCTGAAGTCGGACATCCCGCAGCGCAGTTGGGAGACCACCACCTTCGGGGACGGCGTCTACGGCGTGCCGTTCCTCCAGGAACCGCGCGTGCTGATCGCCAACGCGAAGTGGCTCAAGCGGTCCGGCGTACGGATCCCGACGCCCGAGAAGCCCTGGAGCTGGTCCGAGTTCCGCCGGATCACCGAACAGCTCAGCGGCCGGGGGAAGTACGGCATCGCCTGGCCCCTGAAGGAACCGGTCTCCGCCACGCTCAACCTCTCCCTGTCGACGGGCGGACAGCTCTTCCACCGCGGGACCGACGGCAAGGTGACGGTCCGGTTCGAGGCGGCCGACCAGGTGGTGCCGCGCACCATCCACGCCCAGGCCGGCACCGACCGCAGTGCCTCGCCCACGACCCTGGGCAGCGGCGGCTCCGACACCCTGCCCGGCTTCTTCGGCGGCAGATACGCGATGGTCCCGCTCGGCTTCTCCTACCGCCAGCAGATCGTGCAGCAGGCCCCGAAGGGCTTCGACTGGCAGGTGCTGCCGGCCCCGGCCGGAGCCGGGGGACTCACCCAGGGCGTCAGCCCGCAGACGCTGTCCGTCGCCGAGGACTCCCCGCACAAGAAGGAGGCAGCCGCCTTCATCGACTTCCTGCTGAGGCCGGAGAACATGGTCCGCCTCGCCCTCGGCGACTGGATGCTGCCGACCGGCAACCGGGCGCTGAACGACCCGGCGCTGCGCACGCCCGAGCACGGCTGGTCCACGGGCACCGCGCTCGCCGCCCATCTGCGCCCGGCGCCCGCACAGACCGTACGGGGCTACCCGGAGTGGAAGGACAAGGTGGCGACCCCGGCCCTCCAGGAGTACTACAGCGGGGCGATCGGCATCCGTGAGCTGCGGGAACGCCTGGAGGACGACGGCAACCTGGTGCTGGCGCGCTACCAGCGCTGAGCCCCGGCGAAATTTCGTTGTGCGTCGTCACCGGAAGCGCCTAGCGTGCTGCCCGTGGGAATCAACGCGATCTACATCCCCGGTCACGGCCGGGGCTGCGCGCACGCCGCACGGGTGCGCCGCGGCCCCGGAGCCCTGACCGGCCCGGGGAGCCACGCCCGCTGAGCCTCTGAGTTTCCGAGTCTCTGAGCCCGGCGTCTCACCTCCTCTGTCTCCTTGCGTCTTCCGGTCGGGGCCTTCGGCTGCCCTCATATCCCTCACGGAAGACAAGGACCGCAGGCCATGGCCCGCCCCACCGCTACCTCCCGCGCGCTCTCACAGAACTTCCTCGCCGACCGAGCCACCGCCGAACGCTTCGCCCGGCTCGCCGCCCCGCAGGCCCGGCCGGTCCCGCTGCTGCTCGAAGTCGGCGCGGGCAAAGGCGCGTTGACCGCCCCGCTGGCGCGACGCTGCCGGGAGCTGCACGCGTACGAGATCGACCCGCGGCTCGTGCCTGTCCTGCGCAGCCGCTTCTCCGGCACGCCGCAGGTGCGTGTCGTCGGCGGGGACTTCCTGGCCGCACGCCCGCCGCGCACGCCCTTCTCGGTCGCCGGGAACGTGCCGTTCTCCCGTACCGCGGCCGTCGTCGACTGGTGCCTGCGCGCTCCCGCCCTCACCGACGCCACGCTGCTCACCCAGCTCGAGTACGCCCGCAAACGCACCGGCGGCTACGGCAGCTGGACGCTGCTGACGGTCCGGACCTGGCCCCGCTACGAGTGGCGGCTGCTGGGCCGCGTCGGCAGGCGCAGTTTCCGGCCCGTCCCGCGCGTGGATGCCGGGGTGCTGCGCATAGAACGGCGCGACACCCCGCTCCTCGACTCCGCCGGGTACCGGAGCTGGCGCCATCTGGTCGAGCTGGGCTTCTCGGGGGTCGGCGGTTCACTGCACGCGTCGCTGCGGCGGGCCCACCCGAGTCGGCGGGTGGACGCCGCGTTCCGGGCCGCGCGCCTGGACCCGGGTGTGCTGGTGGGCGAGGTGGCGCCGCAGCGGTGGCTGCGGCTGCACGAGGAGCTGACCTGCTGAACCAAAATGATTGCACGAGACGTCTCGTCTCGCGTACGGTCGGCGCATGACCAGTCGCGCTCATATCGCCATGTTCTCCATCGCCGCCCACGGCCACGTGAACCCGAGTCTGGAGGTGATCCGCGAGCTCGTGGCGCGCGGCCACCGCGTGACGTACGCGATCCCGCCGGTCTTCGCGCACAAGGTCGCGGAGACAGGTGCCGAGGTGAAGCCGTGGAACTCGACGCTGCCCTCGCCCGACGACGACCCGGAGGCCTGGGGGAGCACGCTGCTGGACAACGTGGAGCCGTTCCTCGACGATGCGATCCAGGCCCTCCCGCAGCTGATCGAGGCGTACGAGGGCGACGAGCCGGACCTCGTCCTGCACGACATCGCCTCCTACCCGGGCCGCGTCCTGGCCCACCGCTGGGGCGTGCCCGCGATCTCCCTGTCGCCGGCCATGGTCGCCTGGGAGGGGTACGAGGAGGAGGTCGCCGAGCCCATGTGGGAGGAGCCGAAGAAGACCGAGCGCGGCCGTGCCTACTACGCCCGCTTCCAGGACTGGCTGGAGGAGAACGGGATCACCCTGCACCCCGACGCGTTCGGGGGCCGGCCCGACCGCTCGATCGTCCTGATCCCCAAGGCCCTCCAGCCGAACGCGGACCGGGTCGACGAGAGCGTGTACTCCTTCGTCGGCGCCTGCCAGGGCGACCGGAGTGCCGAGGGTGACTGGCAGCGGCCGGCCGGTGCCGAGAAGGTCGCGCTCGTCTCGCTCGGGTCCGCCTTCACCAAGCAGCCCGGCTTCTACCGGGAGTGCGTCAAGGCGTTCGGCGACCTGCCCGGCTGGCACCTGGTGCTCTCGGTCGGCAAGCACATCGACCCGGCCGGGCTCGGGGAGGTCCCCGCGAACGTCGAGGTGCGCTCCTGGGTGCCGCAGTTGGCGATCCTGAAGCAGGCCGACCTGTTCGTGACGCACGCCGGCGCGGGCGGCAGCCAGGAGGGCCTGGCCACGGCCACGCCGATGATCGCCGTACCGCAGGCCGCGGACCAGTTCGGCAACGCGGAGACGCTCCAGGGCCTCGGTGTCGCGCGGTACCTCCCCACCAAGGAGGCGACCGGCGAGGCCCTGCGCGAGGCGGCCCTCGCCCTCGTCGACGCCCCGGAGGTCGCCCGCCGTCTGAAGGAGATCCAGGCGGAGACGGCCCGGGAGGGCGGTACCCGGCGTGCGGCCGACCTCATCGAGGCCGAACTGCCCGCTCGCCGGAGGTAGTCGGGGCGGTAGCCGGGGCGACCGTCACCCGCCGGTTCCCCCGGAACCGACGGGCCCTGTATGCGGCGGGCAGGGGGTCAGACCTTGACGGGCTCGCCCTCGTCGTCCCGCGCCGCCGGTCCCGCGACCGCCTGCGGCGTCTCGTCGTGCGTGAGGTCCGGCAGCCGGTGCAGCCACCTGGGCAGGTACCAGTTGCGCTCGCCGAGCAGCGCCATCACCGCCGGCAGCAGCACGCCCCGGATGATCGTCGCGTCGATGAGCACCGCGGCCGCGAGGCCGACGCCCATCTGCTTCATGGACTGCATGGACAGCGTCCCGAAGATCGCGAACACGGCGACCATGATGACCGCGGCGCTGGTGACGACCCCGGCCGTGGTGACCACGCCGTGCCGGATCGCGTCCTCCGTGTCCAGACCCCGCAGCCGCGCCTCGCGGATCCGGGAGACCACGAACACGTGGTAGTCCATCGACAGGCCGAACAGGATCACGAAGAGGAACAGCGGCAGCCAGGTGATGATCGCGCCGACGCCCTCCGCGCCCACCAGCGACGCGCCCCAGCCGTGCTGGAAGACCGCGACGAGGATGCCGTAGGCCGCGCCCACCGACAGCAGGTTCAGCACGATCGACGTGAGTGCGATGGTCAGTGAGCGGAACGACAGCAGCATCAGCGCGAAGGCGAAGACCACGACGAACGCGAAGACCGGGACGACGGCTCCCGCCAACTGGTCGTTGAAGTCCTTCGAACCCGCGACCTGCCCGGTGATCGGGGCCTCGATGCCGTCGACCTTGCCGAGCGTGGCGGGCCGCACCTCGTCGCGCAGCTTCTCCAGGCTCGCACCCGCCTTGTCGAGGTCGGAGCCGCCGACCAGCGGGACGTACACGAAGGCGAGGTTCTGCTCGTCGTGCAGCTTGATCTCCACCGGGCCGCGCGAGGCTCCCGAACTGACCGCCCGCTCACGGAAGTCGGCGAGCGCCGACCGCACCTCGGGCGCGTTGATGTCGTCCGCCCTGACGACCACCTCGGCCGGATCCGAGCCGCCCGGGAAGGCCTCGTTGAGCCGGTTGTACGTCTGCACGATCGGCAGCGAGTCGCCGAACTCCTGGTCCAGCGTGAGGTTCTGGGTCTTCATGCCGACCGCGGGAGCCGCGACGGCGAGCAGCGCACCGGCCGCCACCGCGACGGACACGACCGGCTTGGCGAGCACACGCCGCAGGACGGCCGTCCAGAACCGGCTCTCCCCGCTGCCGCCCTGCTTGCGCCGGCGCAGGAACGGGATACGGCCCTTCTCCACGCGCTCGCCCAGCAGCGAGAGCAGCGCGGGCAGCACGGTCACGGACCCCACCATGGCCACGGCCACCACCATCAGCGAGGCCAGACCCATCCCCTCGAACTCGGCGAGCCCGGTGAACAGCATGCCCGCCATGGCCACACACACCGTGACACCGGAGACCACGATCGCGCGGCCGCTGGTCGCGGCGGCGATCCGCAGCGCCGTCTGCGCGTCCCGGCCCGCGGCGCGTTCCTCCCGCTCGCGGCGCAGGTAGAACAGGCAGTAGTCGACACCGACGGCCAGACCGACGAGCAGCATCACGGAGTTCGCCGCGTCCGTCATCGGCACCACGTGGCTGACCACGCCCATCAGGCCCATCGTCGCCATGATCGCGGTGATCGCCAGCGCCACCGGCAGCAGCGCCGCCACCAGCGCGCCGAAGGCGATGAGCAGAATCCCGAAGGCCACCGGCACCGCGGAGTACTCGGCCTTCTTGAAGTCGTCCCCGACGGCGTCGTCGAACGTCTTCATCATGCTGGCGCCGCCGATCTCCTCGATCCGCAGCGAGGCGTGGTCCTTCTGGACGCCCTCCACGGCCTTCAGCACCGGCTCGACCCGCTCACCGGCGGTGTCCGCCGCGCCGCGCATGTCGAACTGCACGAGCGCGCTGCGCCCGTCCTTCGAGATCGTCTTCGTGTCGTACGGCGAGGTCACGTCGGTGACCCGGCCGGTCCCCTCGACGGCCCGGACCACGTCCGTGACGGCATCCCTGAACTCGGCGTCCGTGGCCTTCAGGCCGGAGTCCCGGGCCTGTATCAGCACCGTCTCACCGGCCGGTTCGTCGATCCCGGCGTCCTCGATGATCGTCGCGGCGGTGTGCGTCTCGCCCTTCAGCTGGTCGCTGTCCTTGACGCCGACCCGGCCCGCCGTCGAACCGAGCCCCATCGCCAGGACGACGAACAGCACCCAGATCCCGACGGCAGCCCATCGGTGCCGGGCGCTCCAGCCGCCGGCCCGGGCGGCCAGGCCCCGCACCCGTGCTTCTCCGTTCCCCATGACGGGCTTGCCCCCTCGTGATGCGGTGGCGGCCCCCTGCCGCCCCCTTTCGTCTCGAAGGTATGGGCCGGATAAAGCCATCACGTCGTGCTGCCCGGTGAAGTGGCGGGGCCGGAACTCATCCGCACGGCGCTCGCTTCTCCCCACTGGGGAGGACCGGATACGACCGTGGTCCCTTACAGCTATCGGTCTCCTCGGCTGTGTGGATCCTGAGCAGAAGGTTGTGCCCCGCGGTGACCGGTGAGTAATTTACAGGGCTCGGGCAGCCGCCCAACGGCCGTCGTGCCCACCCCCACGGGGCACGACGGCCGCCTTGTGGCGGGTGACCGCCTTATGGTGAGCGGATGACGACGACGTACGCGGCACTGTTGCGCGGAATCAACGTGGGCGGCAGCAGAAAGGTCCCGATGACGGACCTGCGCACACTCCTGGCGGGCCTCGGCTACGAGGACGTGCGGACGTACCTCCAGAGCGGCCAGGCCGTGTTCGCCTCCGGCCACGGTGACGAGGAGTCGCTGGCCGCCGAGATCACGCACGCCATCGAGAAGCACTTCGGTTTCGGCGTCGACGTGATCGTGCGCGACCACGCCTATCTGAAGGCGATCGCCGACGCCTGCCCCTTCCCGGCCGCCGACCTGGAGCCCAAGCAACTCCACGTCACCTACTTCTCCGCCCCCGTGACCCCCGAGCGTTTCGGGGAGATCGACGAATCCGCCTACCTCCCCGAGGAGTTCCGCCTCGGCGACCGCGTCCTGTACCTGTACGCCCCGAACGGCCTGGGCCGCTCGAAGCTGGCCGAACACCTCGCCAAGCCGCGCATCAACAAGGGCGTCATCGCCACGACCCGCAACTGGAACACCGTCGTCAAACTGGTGGAGCTGACGGGGACCTGAGCACGCCCCGGCCGTCGAGGCCGCCGTCATCCCCGCCCTGGCCGGGACCACCGGCCTCCAGCCGCCGCAGGCGACGCCGTTCAGCGACCGGCAAGAGTGACATTCCGGTCGCCGAGGCAGGGCGTGTACGACGTGATCTCGGCCGGGACGGCCAGTCGCGGGTCCTCGCGGGATCGGGCCAGATCGTCCTGGGGCCGGCCGCGTCGGCCGCCGCCAGTTCGTGCTCGGCCCGCGATCGGAATCCGCTCCTCATAAGTCCGTGATCTTTTCGACAGGAAGTCAGCGCCCTGCCGGTCAGCTCTGCCGGACAGCGCGTTCGATCCGGTACTGCTCCGCCAACTCCTCGAACTGCCCGGCAGCAGCCGCGCTCACCGTGACTCGCCGGGTCTCACCCACAACGCCGCGCACCTGGTCAGCCACCTGCGCGGCCCGCCTGCCTGACGCATAGACGCCCAAGACGAGGACCGTGGCCTCGATGCCGTCGTCAGCCTGCTCGTCGTCACCCAGGCTGATGAAACCCCACGGCACGTCACACGGCGGCGCGTGGTCGGGGTCCGGACACAGCAGACGCTTGACTGGCTCCTGCAGTGCCAAAGCCTCCTGCACGCTCACGCATCCGTGAATCCGGATTTCGTACACCCCAGGCTCATCCACAGCCGCAACGTCTCCCTCATGCTGTCAGCACCGCTCCGTGACTCCGACGGTAATGAGCACAGAGCAGCACCGCATCAGGTCTCTCCCCTAGGTGATGACGATTCGATGCTCGGCAATGAGCCAGCAGCAGCCCGGTGATCGTTTGCGTCACAGCACTGGCACCCGACCTGCTTCCCCCGACTCCCCCCCCGGCGGGACCCGTTTCGGTGTTTGTGTGAACACGCCCGCCGCCACCCCCGTACCTACGGGCGGCACGAGAACGAGTCTCGCGAGAGGAATCGCACCGTGACCGTCATGACGCAGACCGGCGGGACGCAACCCGCCGCCGCCTCCAGCGGGTCGGGGACCGGCGGCCTTTTCCACATTCTCGAACTGCCCCTGGACCGCGGGCTCGTGATCGACGTGCTCGTCCGTGTCTCCCTGGTCGGCATCGAGATCCTGAAGCACGCCCGCGCCGACGAGTTCACCACCGCCGGCCGGCGCCTGGCCCACGGCTACGGCGACGCCTGCGACTTCCGGCTGCGCGGCCCCCTGCCCCCCTACAGCTTCGCCGCCTGACCATGGGCTTGCTCACCGGCATCCTCTCCCTCCCGCTCGCGCCCCTGCGCACCACCTCTGGGCCGCCGAGGCGCAGTACTACGACCCGGCCCCCGTCCGGCAGGCCCTCGTCGACCTGGAGCGGGCCCTGCTGGAGGGACGCGTCGACGAGGACGAGTACGAGTACGAGCGCCGCGAGGACGAACTGCTGCACCGACTCGACGAGATCAACGCCCGGAGACGAGCCCCCCGGCCATGACCCATCCGGCAGCAGGCGGACTCACTGACCGCCCGCCCCGAGCGGTCCCTGGCCGACGAGAACGAACGCCTGCGCGCCGAGATCGCCGCCCTCAAGGCGGCCGACAGGAGACCGGAGCCATGACCGACCCGAACCTCGTCTACGCCTACGCGGTCCTGCGCCGCACCCCCGAGGCCGCCGTGGCGGTGGCGGACCTGCGAGGTGTCGCCGGAGACCCGATCCACCTGCTGGAGCCCACGGACCCCGCCTCACCGCTGGCCTTCGCCGTCGGCCCCGTCCCGGCCGCCGACTACGACGAGGCACCCCTCGAGGCTCACCTCGACGACCTGGACTGGCTGGAGTCCACGGTCCGGTCCCACCACGCCGTGGTCGGCGCGCTCGTCGCCTCGGGCGCCGC
This sequence comes from Streptomyces azureus, assembly GCF_001270025.1. Lineage (NCBI taxonomy): Bacteria > Bacillati > Actinomycetota > Actinomycetes > Kitasatosporales > Streptomycetaceae > Streptomyces > Streptomyces azureus. The sequence goes on from NZ_DF968234.1 coordinate 16,997, forward strand.
CGTCCTGCCCCTCCGCCTGGCCACCGTCTACCCGGACGAGGACCACGCCCGGCAGGCCCTCGACACCCGTCGCGCGTACTTCCTGTCCCTTCTGGACCGCCTCACGGGCCACGTCGAACTCGGCGTCAAGATCTACGCAACACCCGACATCACACCACCCGAATCGGGCACCGACGCCGGACAGGAAACGCCCACCGGCCTCGGCGTCGGCGTGGGCCGCGCCTACCTGGCGATCCGCCGCCGCAGACAACGCAGAAACGAGGAAGCCTGGCGCACGGTCGCCCAGGCCGCCGCACACCTCACGCGGACGGCCGGCACCCTCGCCGTCGACCGCGTCGCACACACCCCGCAACGCGGAAGCCTCGCGGGCCCGGCCCCCGGCACCAACGTCGGCAACGACGCGTACCTCGTCCCCGCCGACCGGGTCGACGCCTTCCGCACCGGCGTACTGGCGGCCGCCGAGGGCATCCCCGGCCTCCGCGTCGAAGTGACCGGGCCCTGGGCCCCCTACTCCTTCGCACTCCAGCCGGAACCGGTCCCGGACCCCTCGGGTAGCCTGCTCTGATGGCCCCACCCGGGCAAGTGCCCTCCACCCGCCGGGATTTCCGCCTGCTCTGGACAGGCGAGACCGTGAGCGGGTTGGGCAACAGCATCACCGTGGTGGCGTTGCCACTGATCGCGGTCGTGGTGCTGGACGCCGGCTCCACCGCCGTCGGCCTGATCGCCGCAGCGGTGTGGCTGCCCTGGCTGCTGGTGGGTCTGCCGGTAGGGGCCTGGGCGGACCGGATGCGCAAACGCCCGCTGATGATCACCTGCGATCTGGTCTCCGCCGCGACGCTGGTGAGCATTCCACTGGCGGCATCGCTCGACGCGCTCACCTTCCCGCACATGGTCGCCGCCGCGTTGATCTGTGGGACCGCGGCGGTGTGCTTCAACACCGCCTACCACTCGTACATACCGATCGTGCTCGACGGACGCGACCTCCTGGAAGGCAACGCCAAGCTCCAGGGCAGCGAGGCCGCCACCCAGGTCGCCGGGCCGGGGGCGGCGGGGCTGCTCGCCCAGGTGTTCGGCGCGGTCACCGCGCTCGTGGCCGACGCGGTGACGTTCCTCGTCTCCGCGGTCTGCCTGACGCGGATCAGGGCGGTCGAGCCGGACCGTGCTCCCGACGAGGCACGCGCCCCCCTCCGACGACAGATCATCGAAGGGCTCCGCTTCGTGGGCCGGGACCGGTACCTGCGGCCGATGGTCACCTGGGGCGCCCTGATCAACATGGCGTTGATGGGCTACCAGGCGGTCCAGGTGGTGTTCCTCGTCCGCACCGTCGGACTGAACCCGGCCATGGTCGGGCTGCTGCTGACCAGCGGCAGTACGGGCGGCATCGTCGGCGCACTGGTGGCCGCCAGGGTCGGCCGGCGGTTCGGCACCGCGCGCGGGCTGCTGCTCCTCCAGGTGGCCACCGCGCCGTTCGCGCTGCTGTTGCCCATGACGACGGCGGGGCCGGGGCTGCTGCTGTTCGCCACGGGCGCCTTCCTCGTCGGCATCGGCGTCTCCGTGGCCAACATCGTGGTCGGCAGCTTCCGGCAGACCTACTGCCCGCCGCGGATGATCGGCCGGGTAGTGGCGACGGCCATGATGATCAACCACAGCACCATCCCGCTCGGATCCCTGCTCGGCGGCGTGCTCGGCGACGCGGTCGGGTACCGGCCGGCCATGGGGATCATGACGGGTGTCGTCGCGCTCTCCTGGCTCGTCCTCGTCATGAGTCCGATGCGCCGCGAACACGACCTTCCGCAGACCCACGAACCGGAACGAGCGCACGCCGGGGACTCGAAGCAGCCGAGGTGACCGGGAACCCGTGCCGTTCAGGCGCTGACTGCCGCCAGCTGCGGCATCCGGGCCGCCTCGTACCGCTCCAGCGCCACCCGGGCCACCTCCGGCGCCGGCCCCAGTACATCCGCCAGGACGTCCGCCTCCGCCGCGCCCCGGGCGATGCGGTCCGGAAGGAAGCCGGGGGCGAGCACGTAGGGGGCGACGGCCACCCGGGAGCAGCCGAGAGCGCGGAGTTCCCGGACGGCGTCCTCCGTGCGGGGGAGGGATGCGGAGGCGAACGCAGGTCGCACGGCGCACCAACCGGTGTGCCGCCACTCCCGCGCGATTTCTGCGATCACTGCGATCGCCTCCGGGTCGGTGGACCCCGCCGAGGCCAGCACGACCCCGGTCGAGGGCTTGTCGGCGGGGGACAGGCCCGCCTCGTACAGGCGTCGCTCCAGGGCGGACAGCAACAGGGGCGACGGGCCCAGGACCTCCGCCTGGCGGATACGGAGCTGCGGGGGAGCGTCCGCGAGGACCGCCGGGATGTCCGCCTTCGCGTGGAACGCCCGGGTCAGGAGGAGGGGGAGGGCCACGACGTCACGGACGCCCTGGACCGCCAGGGACTCCAGCACCCCCTGCACCGAGGGCACGTTGAAGTCCAGGAAGCCCGTCTCCACGCGTACGTCGGGACGCAGGGAGCGGACCCGGCGTACCAGGGCATGCACCGTCGCGGCGTGCCGCGGGTCGCGGCTGCCGTGGGCGATGACGAGGAGAACAGGCGTGTTGGTCATGGGACTTCAGCTCTTGACCAGCAGACCGCGGTTGCGCAGCACCCACCGCTCCAGCGGGCTGAAGATGAGCAGGTCGATGGCGATGCCGACGATGAGGATGAGGAGGATCGCTTCGAAGACCATGGCCATGTCGCTGGCGTTGCGGCCGTTTTCCAGGAGCTGGCCGAGGCCGACGCCGAGGTCAGGGAAGGAGGCGATGATCTCGGCGGCCATGAGGGAGCGCCAGGAGAAGGCCCAACCCTGCTTCAGACCTGCGACGTAGCCGGGCAGGGCGGCCGGGAGGACGATGTGCCAGGTGTGCTTCAGGCCGGTCGCGCCGAGGGTGCGGCCCGCGCGGAGGAACAGCGGCGACACCTGGTCGACGCCCGAGACCAGGCCGTTGGCGATGGAGGGGACGGCGCCGAGCAGAATCACCGCGTACATCATCGAGTTGTTCAGGCCCAGCCAGATGACCGCCGGGGGGACCCAGGCGACCGAGGGCAGGGACTGCAGGCCGGACAGGATCGGGCCGAGGGCCGCGCGGACGAACTTCACGCGGGCCACGAGCAGGCCCAGAGGGGTGCCGATGATCAGGGCGAAGCAGAAGCCGAGCAGGCCGCGCGAGACGCTGGTCCAGATGTAGCCGAGCAGTTCGCCCTGGAGCCACGCGGTGTGGACGACGTCCCACACCGCCGACGGCGCGGGCAGCTTGGTGGGGTCGTCGACGACCTTGAAGGAGACCAGGGCCTGCCAGGCCGCCAGGACGAGGGCGACGGCGATGACGGGCGGCAGGATCTTCTCCACGAAGGTCTGCCGGAACGGCTTGCGGCCGGTCTGCACTGTCTCCAGCGCGTCCAGGCCGGCTTCCAGTCCGGCGAGATCGCTGCCGTCCTTGGCGACGGTCGTCGAATCAGTGCTGGCCATGACGGCGGATCTCCCCACGCAGTTCTTCGGTGATCTCGACGGACAGCTCCGCCACGGCGGTGTCCTCGATGCGGCGCGGGTGCTCGATGTCCACGCTCCACTCGCGGGCGATGCGACCCGGGCGGGAGGACAACAGCACCACACGCTGGGCGAGGCGGACGGCCTCGCGCACGTTGTGCGTGACGAACAGGACGGACAGCTGCGTCTCGCGCCAGATACGGGTCAGCTCGTCGTGCAGCACGTCGCGGGTGATGGCGTCCAGCGCGGCGAACGGCTCGTCCATCAGCAGGAGCTTGCTCTCCTGCGCGAGCGCGCGGGCCATCGCCACGCGCTGGCGCATCCCGCCGGACAGTTCGTGCACCCGCTTGCGGTGGGCGCCCTTGAGCCGGACGAGTTCGAGCAGTTCCTCGGCCCGCTCCCGGCGCTCCGCCTTCGGCACGCCCCGGAGCTTCAGGGCGAGTTCGATGTTTTTGCCCGCACTCAGCCAGGGGAAGAGGGCGTGTTCCTGGAACATCAGCGCGGGGCGGCCGTCGGTGGTGATGTCGCCGGCCGAGGGCCGGTCCAGGCCGGCGACCAGGTTGAGCAGGGTGGACTTGCCGCAGCCCGAGGCCCCCAGGAGGGTGACGAACTCGCCGGGGGCGACATCGAGGGTGATGTCGTCCAGGACGAGCTGCTGCCCGGCGGGGCCCGGGAACGACTTCGAGACGTGGGCGATCCGGGCGGCGTGGGTGGCCGTCTCGGTGCCGTCGGCGGCCTTGGCGAGGGTCGTGGCCATGGTCGTCACCTCCTGGGAACGGGTCGGGATGCGGGCTTACTTGACGCCGAGACCGGCGTCGTCGACCGTGGGCTCGCCCTCGGCCTTGAGGACCTTGTTCAGCGGCGCGAGGTCGTAGATGCCCTTCAGATCCGGCTTCTCCAGCAGCCCGGCCTTCACGGCGTGCGCTGCCTCGGTGTTGAGGGTGGAGGCCAGCGGGTCGTCGGTGAACTGGATCGACTTCCACGCCGGGTCCAGCACATCGGCGGGCAGCGCCTTGCCGGAGGACTCCTCCAGCTGCTCGTTCGCTGCCGCCTTCGCCTCATCGGGGTGGGCGTTGATCCACTTGTTGGTCTCGACCGAGCCCTTCAGCACCGCCTCGACGACCTTCGGATGCTTCTTGAGGAAGTCCTGGCGGACGATGATGTTCGTGATCACGAACTTCTTGTCCGGCCACAGTGACGCCTCGTCGAGGAGGACCTTGCCGCCCTGGGCGACCAGCTTCGACGCGGTCGGCTCCGGCACCCAGGCGCCGTCGACGGACCCGGCCTTGTAGGCGTCCGGGGTGACCTTGTTGTCACTGCGGACGACGGTGACGTCACCCTTGCCGCTCTGCGGGTCGACCTTCCAGCCCTGCTCCGCGGCCCAGTTCAGGAACGCCACGTCCTGGGTGTTGCCGAGCTGCGGGGTCGCGATCCGCTTGCCCTTGACGTCCTTCAGTGACTTGATCTTGTCCGGGTTGACGACGAGCTTCACGCCGCCGGACGCCGAACCGCCGATGATCCGCAGGTTCTTGCCGTCCGCCTTGGTGTAGCCGTTGATGGCGGGGGAGGGGCCGATCCAGCCGATGTCGATGGACTGGGAGTTGAGCGCCTCGATCTCGGACGGACCGGCGTTGAAGACCGCGGGCTCGACCCTGGTGGCGCCGAGGGCCTTCTGGAAGAAGCCCTTCCGCATGCCCACGAGCGCGGTGCCGTGCGTCAGGTTGTCGAAGTAACCGATCTTGACGGTGTCGAGGCCCTCGATCTTCTTCGCCCCGGCGGCGACCTTGGCGGCCCCGTCGTCCTTGGCCTGGGAGCCGTAACCGCAGGCGGCCAGCGTGAGGAGCGGCAGTGCGGCCAGCACCGCGAAGGATCGGCGCAGAGCGGATGATGCAGGCACGGGAGGGTTTCCTCTCGGAGGCCCGGCGGTCACGGTCTCTCAGGTCGTGGCCGGGAGGTCGGCAGGTTTTCGTCTACGGCGGTGGGGGGTGAGGGCGCGCGAGCGGTGCGCGTACGTCAGCGCACACATCGGGCCACTCCGCCCTGCCCGCTGCCGAGAGCACCGCTGCCGACGCGGCCGCCCTCCTTCGCGAACATCGAGTAGAAGTCGGGGGAGTTCATGTCAGAAGTCCCACCCGTCGTCCTCGGACTCGTCCTTCACCGGATCGGGGGCGGCGAAGGACTCGCCGACCATGCCCGCGGTCAGCGTCGTGCCGTCGTTGGGGTCGATCAGGATGAACGAGCCGGTGCGCCGCGAGTCCGCGTAGGAGTCGACCGGCAGCGGCTCGGCGGTGCGGATCTTCACCCGGCCGATGTCGTTGGCGACGAGCTGTCCCGGGTGCGGGTGCAGGGACAGGTCGTCGAGCGTGAGACGGGACGGGATGTCCTTCACGATCGCCTTGACCGTGCGGGTGCCGTGCTTGAGCAGTACCCGGTGGCCGACGGTCAGCGGGGCGTCGGCGACGTGGCAGACGGTGGCTTCGATGTCCTGCGTGGTCGGGGGCGCGTCCTTGGTGGGCACGATCAGATCACCGCGCGAGATGTCGATGTCGTCCTCCAGCAGGAGGGTCACCGACTGCGTCGTCCAGGCCACGTCGACCGGCTCGCCCAGCAGGTCGATACCAGAGATCTTGGAGGTGCGGCCCGACGGCAGCACGGTGACGGCCTCGCCGACGTGGAAGGAACCAGCCGCGATCTGCCCGGCATAACCCCGGTAGTCCGGGTGGTCGGCGCTCTGCGGCCGGATCACGTACTGCACCGGCAGCCGGGCGTGGCAGTGGCTCAGGTCGTGGGCGACCGGGACCGTCTCCAGGTGCTCCAGCACCGTCGGCCCGCCGTACCAGTCCATGTTCGCGGACGCGTCCACCACGTTGTCCCCGACCAGCGCGGAGATCGGGATCGCGGTGACCTCGGGCACGCCCAGCTCGGTCGCGTACGCCGTGAACTCCTCGGCGATCGCCGCGAACACCTTCTCGTCGTAGCCGACCAGGTCCATCTTGTTCACCGCCAGGACCGCGTGCGGCACGCGCAGCAGGGCGGCGATCGCGGCGTGCCGACGGGTCTGCTCGACCACGCCGTTGCGGGCGTCGACCAGGATGACCGTCAGCTCGGCCGTGGAGGCACCGGTGACCATGTTGCGGGTGTACTGCACGTGGCCGGGGGTGTCGGCGAGGATGAACCGGCGCCGGGGCGTGGCGAAGTAGCGGTAGGCCACATCGATGGTGATGCCCTGCTCCCGTTCGGCCCGCAGACCGTCCGTCAGCAGCGCGAGGTCCGGCGCCTCCTGGCCCCGACTGGCGGACACCCGCTCCACGGCCTCCAGCTGGTCGGTGAGGACCGACTTCGAGTCGTGCAGCAGCCGCCCGACCAGGGTGGACTTGCCGTCGTCGACGGAACCGGCGGTGGCGAACCGCAGCAGCGTGGTGGCCGAGAGCTCCTCGGTCGTGATCGTGCTCATTTTTAGAAGTACCCCTCGCGCTTGCGGTCTTCCATCGCGGCCTCGGACATCTTGTCGTCGGCGCGGGTGGCACCCCGCTCGGTCAGCCGGGAAGCGGCGATCTCCACGATCACCTTCTCGATCGTGTCGGCGTCGGAGTCGACGGCGCCGGTGCACGACATGTCACCGACCGTGCGGTAGCGCACCAGGCGCTTCTCGACGGTCTCGCCGTCCTTCGGTCCGCCCCAGTCACCGGCCGTCAGCCACATGCCGCCGCGCTGGAACACCTCACGCTCGTGCGCGTAGTAGATCTCCGGCAGCTCGATGCCCTCGCGGGCGATGTACTGCCACACGTCCAGCTCGGTCCAGTTGGACAGCGGGAAGACGCGGACGTGCTCGCCCGGGGCGTGCCGGCCGTTGTAGAGGTTCCACAGCTCCGGGCGCTGCCGGCGCGGGTCCCACTGCGAGAACTCGTCCCGCAGGGAGAACACCCGCTCCTTGGCCCGGGCCTTCTCCTCGTCCCGGCGGCCACCGCCGAAGACGGCGTCGAAACGCTCCTGCTGGATCTTCTCCGTCAGCGGCACCGTCTGCAGCGGGTTGCGGGTGCCGTCCGGGCGCTCCTTGAGCACACCCCGGTCGATGTAGTCCTGCACCGAGGCGACATGCAGCCGCAGTCCGTGCCGGGCCACCGTGCGGTCCCGGTAGTCGATGACCTCGGGGAAGTTGTGCCCGGTGTCCACATGCAGCAGCGAGAACGGCACCGACGCCGGCCGGAAGGCCTTCAACGCCAGATGCAGCATGACGATCGAGTCCTTGCCGCCGGAGAAGAGAATCACCGGCCGCTCGAACTCACCCGCCACCTCACGGAAGATGTGCACGGCCTCGGACTCGAGGGCGTCGAGGTGGGAGAGCGCGTACGGGCTGTCGGTCTCCTCGGAAACCGTGGCGGCGGTCGTCATGCCAGTCCCCTTTCGCTCAGCAGGGCGTACACGGACGCCGCGGACTCCTGCACGGTCTGGTTCTGCGACTCGATGCGCAGATCGGGCGACTCGGGTGCCTCGTACGGGTCGTCGACCCCGGTGAGCCCCTTGAGCTCGCCTGCGGCCTGCTTGGCGTACAGGCCCTTCACGTCCCGCTCGCTGCACACCTCGACCGGGGTCGCCACGTGGATCTCCACGTACGCGGTGCCGTTCGCCTGGTGCCGCTTGCGCACCGCCTCGCGGCTGTCCTGGTACGGCGCGATCACCGGGACGAGGGCGAGCACGCCGTTGCGGGCGAGCAGTTCGGCGACGAAGCCGATGCGCTGCACGTTGGTGTGCCGGTCCTCGCGGCTGAAGCCGAGGCCCGCCGAGAGGAACTCGCGGATCTCGTCGCCGTCGAGCACCTCGACGCGGTGGCCCTCGGCGCGGAGCCGGCCTGCCAGCTCGTGGGCGATGGTGGTCTTGCCGGCACTCGGCAGACCCGTGAGCCAGACGGTGGCTCCGGTCGTCACGTCGGTCTCCTGAATCGTCTGAGTCGTCTGAGTCTGAGGCGGCGTCATCCGTGCAGCCCGCACTCGGTCTTGCTGCGGCCGGCCCAGCGGCCGGCGCGCGCGTCCTCGCCCTGAAGGACGCGGCGGGTGCAGGGGGCGCAGCCGACGGAGGCGTAGCCGTCCATCAGCAGCGGGTTCGTCAGGACGCCGTGTTCGGTGACGTAGGCGTCCACGTCGTCCTGGGTCCAGCGGGCGATCGGGGAGATCTTGACCTTCTGGCGCTTGTCGTCCCAGCCGACCACCGGCGTGTTCGCCCGGGTCGGGGACTCGTCGCGGCGCAGACCGGTCGCCCAGGCCTGGTAGTTCTTCAGGCCCTCCTCCAGCGGCCGGACCTTCCGCATCGCGCAGCACAGGTCGGGGTTGCGGTCGTGCAGCCTGGGGCCGTACTCCGCGTCCTGCTCGGCGACCGTCTGGCGCGGCGTGAGCGTGATGACGTTGACGTCCATCACGGCGTCGACCGCGTCACGGGTGCCGATGGTCTCCTCGAAGTGGTAGCCGGTGTCGAGGAAGACGACGTCGACGCCGGGCATCGCGCGGGAGGCCAAGTGGGCGACGACCGCGTCCTCCATGGAGGAGGTCACGCAGAAGCGCTTGCCGAACGTCTCGGCCGCCCACTGGAGGATCTCCAGCGCGGAGGCGTCCTCCAGGTCGCGGCCCGCCTGCTCGGCGAGGGCCTTGAGCTCCTCGGTCGTGCGCTGTTCCTGAACCGTGGTCATATCGTCGCCCCTCCGGTGTCGGATCGCTTCAGCCCCTGGGTCAGCAGCCCGAGGAACTTCAGCTGAAAGGCTCGGTTGCACGCCGCGCATTCCCACGCGCCGTGGCCCTCCTCGTTCGGACGCAGGTCCTCGTCACCGCAGTAGGGGCAGTAGAAGGGGGCCGCACGTTCGCTCATGAGAGGGCCTCCTCGCTGGCCCGGGCCGCCCACGTGGCGAACCGCTCGCCGTCCTCGCGCTCCGCCTGGAACCGCTTCAGGACGCGCTCGACGTAGTCGGGCAGCTCTTCGGAGGTGACCTTCAGGCCGCGCACCTTGCGGCCGAAGCCCGCCTCCAGGCCGAGCGCGCCGCCCAGGTGCACCTGGTAGCCCTCGACCTGCTCGCCCTTGTCGTTGACGACCAGCTGGCCCTTGAGACCGATGTCCGCCACCTGGATACGGGCGCAGGCGTTCGGGCAGCCGTTGAGGTTGATGGTGATCGGCTCGCCGAAGTCCGGCATACGGCGCTCCAGCTCGTCGATGAGCTGCGAGCCGCGCTGCTTGGTCTCGACGATGGCGAGCTTGCAGAACTCGATGCCGGTGCAGGCCATGGTGCCGCGCCGGAAGGAGGACGGCCGGGCCGTCAGGTCGAGCGCCTCCAGGCCCTCGACGAGCGACTCGACCTTGTCCTCCTCGACATCGAGGACGATCATCTTCTGCTCGACGGTGGTGCGCACCCGGCCCGAGCCGTGGGCCTCCGCGAGGTCGGCGATCTTCGTGAGCGTCGCGCCGTCGACGCGTCCCACGCGCGGGGCGAAGCCGACGTAGAAGCGGCCGTCCTTCTGCCGGTGCACGCCGATGTGGTCGCGCCACTGCTGGACCGGCTGCTCGGGAGCCGGTCCGTCGACCAGCTTGCGCCCCAGGTACTCGTCCTCCAGGACCTGCCGGAACTTCTCCGCGCCCCAGTCGGCGACGAGGAACTTCAGCCGGGCGCGGGTACGCAGGCGCCGGTAGCCGTAGTCGCGGAAGATGCCGATCACGCCCGCCCAGACGTCCGGGACCTCCGCCAGCGGCACCCAGGCGCCGAGCCGGACGCCGATCTTCGGGTTGGTGGACAGACCGCCGCCGACCCACAGGTCGAAGCCCGGGCCGTGCTCGGGGTGGTGCACACCGACGAACGCGACGTCGTTGATCTCGTGCGCCACGTCGAGCAGCGGCGATCCGGAGATCGCCGTCTTGAACTTGCGCGGCAGGTTGGAGAACTCCTTGCTGCCGATGTACCGACGGTGAATCTCGTCGATGGCGGTGCTGCCGTCGATGATCTCGTCCTCGGCGATTCCCGCGACCGGCGAGCCGATGACCACGCGGGGCGTGTCACCGCAGGCCTCGGTGGTGGACAGACCGACCGCCTCCAGCCGGTTCCAGATCTCGGGCACGTCCTCGATCCGGATCCAGTGGTACTGGACGTTCTGCCGGTCCGTGATGTCGGCGGTGCCGCGGGCGAACTCCTGCGAGATCTCGCCGATCACCCGCAGCTGCCGCGTGGTGAGACGGCCGCCGTCGATGCGGACGCGCAGCATGAAGTACTCGTCGTCCAGCTCCTCCGGCTCCAGGACCGCCGTCTTGCCGCCGTCGATCCCGGGACGGCGCTGGGTGTACAGGCCCCACCAGCGCATGCGGCCGCGCAGGTCGTTCGGGTCGATCGAGTCGAAGCCCCGCTTGGAGTAGATCGTCTCAATGCGTGTCCGCACATTGAGACCGTCGTCGTCCTTCTTGAACTGCTCGTTGCCGTTGAGCGGGGTGTGGTGCCCCGCGGCCCACTGACCCTCACCGCGGTGACGGCTCACCTTGCGGCGGGGAGTCGCGGCGGCAGGGTTCTGCGGGGTGGCGGCCATGGTTGATACGTCCTTCGGGACAGCAGTGGGTAGGGGTCGGCGCGTAGCGCCGTCGTTGAGGGGTGGCGGTCGGGTGACGGGCGGGAGGCTCTGACCTGCGCGTGCGGGCGCATGGGCATAGGGCGCGTCGTTGCGCGGGAGTGAGACGAGAAAGGGGGATGTCGGGCGCTGCGTGAGTGCTCTCAGCGCGCCGGACAGATGGCGCTGGACATGCGGCCGAGGTCGACGTGGCGTCGACTCACCAAGGCGATCCCAGTTCCAGGCATGACGGAAGCGTGTCACGGCGATCTGGACACAGTCCAGCTTCGTCCAAGATTCGGACACTCCTGTCTCGAAATTCAAGACAGGAGTGTCCTTGGTCACATCAGGTCGTCCCGAGGTGTCCGGCCAGGTCAGACGGGGAACGCCCCGGGCCACGGTCCCGGAGCGGTGACCTCCGGTTCCTCCTCGACCTTGGTGTCGAACAGCTTGAAGCCGCGGCGCCGGTAGTTGTCCATCGCGTGCTCGCCGTCCTTGCTGCACGTGTGCAGCCAGACCCGCTTCGTCGGCGTCAGTCCAGCCCAGCGGTCCGCGAGGTCCCACGCGCGGGCCGTGCCGTACGACAGCAGGTGCCCGCCGATGCGCCGGCCGCGGAAAGCGGGGAGCAGGCCGAAGTAGAGGATCTCCACGATCGCGTCGTCCTGCGCCTCCATCTCCACGTACCCCGCGGGCGTGCCACGGTCGTACGCCACCCACGTCTCCACGCCGGGCCGCTCCAGGTGCTCGATCCACCGCGCGTACGACCAGCTCAGCCGGTCCGTCCAGCGGAGGTCGCCGCCGACCGAGGCGTACAGGAACCGGCTGAACTCGGGCGAGGGCTCCTCGGAGCGGACGACCCGGACGTCCCCGTCCGGCGCGGCGGCCGGCAGCAGGTCCGTCGGGGCGGTCTGCTCCAGGGACCAGGTGGTCACGGCGATGGTGGTCATGCGGGCAAGAAAATCATCTGGCCTACTCATCTGTCGATCGGTCCAGCGCCCTGTCGGCCGACGCCAGCGGCACCGCGAACAGCGTCCGCCCCGACTGGGACCAGAGCTCGCCGGTCTCCTCCCAGTAGGACAGGGAACCCGACCGGCCGCTCCAGCAGTGGCGCGTCTCGTCCGTCGCGCACTCCGTCGCCCGGGCGCCCTCCGTGTCCTGGCGCCACAGTGTCCCGTGCCCGCCGGGCGTGCCCGCCGCGCGGTCGAGGTACCAGCCCGAGCGGTACGCCAGCACGCCCCGCACGTCGGTCGTCTTCGACTCGTACGCCTCGACCGGGTCCGCGTGCCCCGAGGGGTCCGTGGCGAGCAGGCCGGACCGGGCCGGGTCCCGGCTCAGCGGGTAGCGCCACAGCCGGGTGCGCCGGTCGCCGTCCGCCGGCACCCACTCGCTCGCCACCAGGCTGTCGGGGGAGGTGCTGCGGTCGAGGGAGACGGCGGCCGGGCGCGGCACGTCGTCCCCGCCGGGCAGGGCGTACGAGGCGACCGCGGGCAGCACGTACCGGTAGCCGTACGCCGCCCAGCCGCCCCGCACCCGGCCGACCGCGCCGGAGTCGACGGTGGCGCGCTGGATGCGGTCCATGTCGTACACGTACAGCGCGTCCCGGTCGCCCTCGCGGGTCGTCACCAGCAGCTTGTCCTGGTACCAGACCATGCCGGACAGCGGGGAGACCAGCCCCCGGTAGTCCCGCCCGCCGTCCACCGGGACGGCCAGCAGTGCCCAGGTGTAGCGGAGCCGGTCCGGGGCGTTCGCGTCGACGAAGGCGACCTTGGCCAGGCCCTGCTCGGGTGCCGGGCCGTCCATGGAGCCGCCCTCGGTGCCGCCGCGGGTCCAGCCGGAGAGGATCACGCGGTTCCCGCCCCAGCGGCCGTCGTCGTCCGCGTCGCCCGAGGTGGTTACGGCGCCGGGCCGCCAGCCCCGGGTGTCGGCGCCGCCGAAGCAGTACGCGCGCGTGGCCGCCGGTTCGACCGGCAGGGTGTGCTTCTCGGCGGCCGGGCAGCCGGCCGCGTTCCGCAGTGTGCGGTCGGCGCTGTCCAGCACCGTGCGCACACCGACCGGCCGGCCCATCTTCGAGGCGAGCCGGTCGAGCCACGGCGCGGGCACCCGGTGCTCGGCCAGCGGCAGCCGCCCGGCCTCGGCGGACACGGAGACGGGCTTCAGGGCCCCGGGCGCGTCGGCGACCGTGGCCTGCGAGGCGCTGATCATGGTGGCGGCGGCGGTGAGTGCGAGAGCCGTCCCGGCCAGGGCCCCGCGCAGTGCCCTGCCCCGCCTGCGCCGCCGGTGTCTGCCGCGTTGCTTCATAACGTCCTCCCGAGGCGGGCCAACTGCGCCTTGTGGTCCGTACGTTGACGGAGGAGCAGGTGGGGTGGCCCGTAGAGGATGCTACGGCAGGTGGGCGGGGTGGGGGGCGAAGACCCTGCAAATATGCGCAAGATGCCCCCCCGGGGGGCGGCCGGACGGCACGTCGCGTGAACCTCAGGGGGCCGGTGCGGAGGTGCGCAGCCTCTCCACCGCCGGTGCCGTCGAGTGCGGCAGCACGTCGTGCGGGTCGTCCGGGAGGAGCACCTCGACCTCGGCGTCCTCGGCGAAGCGGTACGGCCGGTGTTCCAGGAACGCGCCGAGATAGCGCCGTACCCGCGACATCTCGGCGCGTACGGTCACCGTGCGGGCCGGGTCGCCGAACAGGTCGCCGGCCAGGTCCGAGGCGCTGCGGCCGGTGCGGTGGACGGCGAGGAGGTACAGCAACTCGGCATGCCGGGGACTCAGTTCGCGCGTCCAGGAGCCCGCGCCGCCGGAGACCGCCACCGTCCAGCTGCGGGCCTGTCTCAGGTCCAGCACGATGCTGGTCGCCCCGCGCGGCACCGGCTCGTCGGCGGCCGCCCGCAGCAGCCAGCCCCCGGCCAGCGGCTCCACCGAGCACAGCCCGAGCGCCGGCACCCACCTGGGGCCCGGCGACAGGGATCTGGGCAGGGCCACGCGCCGCGTGTACGGCATCCCGCTGACCGCGGCGGTCCAGCCGTCCCGGTCGACGGCCAGGGCACGCCCGGTGAGCCGGGCCAGCACCGGAGATGCCACCGCCCGCAGCCGTTCCAGCGACTCCGCGTGCCTCTCCCGCAGCCGGGCCTCGGCGAGTTTGGCCACAGAGTCGACCCAGGCGAGCGTGGCCGGATGCATCGTCTCCAGCGGCCCGCTCACGTCCACCACGCCGAGCAGCCGGCCGTCCCGCGGATCCGTCAGGGGAGCGCCGGCGCAGGTCCAGACGGCCTGGGAGCGCACGAAGTGCTCTGAGGCGAAGACCTGTACCGGTCGGCGCACCACCGCCGGGGTGCCCAGGCCGTTCGTGCCGACGACGTCCTCTCGCCAGTCCGCGCCGAGTTCGAAGCCGAGCCCGTCGGCCCTGCGCAGCACCGGCGCGCTGCCCTCCCGCCACAGCACCCGGCCCTCCTCGTCGGCGACCACCATGATGTGGTGGGCGACGTCCGCGAACCCCAGCAGCCCCTCACGCAACACCGGCAGCACATGGCGCAGCACCGATGTCTCCCGCCGCCGCTGCACCTCCTCGCGGGACAGCAGATCCGCCCGGAAATCGTGATCCGGATCCACACCGCTGCGCAGCATGCGCTCCCAGGACTGCTCGATCACCCGGCGCGGCGGCACGGGCGCGGGCTGCCCGGACAGCCGGGCGGAACGGACCTCGCTGAGCACCCGGGCCGCACGCGAGGTGTCCACGGCGGCGAGCTGCGTGACGTCCATAGGCGTGGGCCCCCCGGAGTCTTTTCTGACTGTCCGTCCCATAGTGCCGTCTGCCCCTGAGCGGACGCGCACAGTCCGCACACAGTCAGCGGCGAGTTGCAACCCCTTGCAACCCTGGTGGACAGCCCGGCCGTGTCCGAGACTTGAGCAGCGCCGTCCCGAGCGGCGTTCAGTGGCTCGAACGGGCCAGTGCGGCGGGGGTGGTGCCGTGTCGGCGCAGCACCACCTCCGCTTCGGGCGCCCGGCTCAGGCCACCGGCCGGGCCCGCTCCACCACCGACGCCAGATCGAGACTGTGCGGGAGCGTTCCGAACGCCGCGCCCCCGTCGCCGCCCAGCCGCGCCGCGCAGAACGCGTCGGCGACCTCCGGCGGCGCGAAACGGACGAGCAGCGACCCCTGGAGCACCAGCGCCAGCCGCTCCGCCAGCCGCCGCGCCCGCCCCTCCACGCCGTCCAAGTCGGCGAGTTCGGTCAGCAGGTTCTTGATGGCCCCGTCGAGCCGGTGATCGGCGCCGCGCGCCTGCCCGACCTCCCGCAGGTACGCGTCGAACGCCCCCGGCTCCCGCTGCAACGCCCGCAGCACGTCGAGGGCCTGGACGTTGCCCGCGCCCTCCCAGATGGAGTTGAGCGGCGACTCGCGCACCAGCCGGGGCAGCCCGGACTCCTCGACGTAGCCGTTGCCGCCCAGGCACTCGGCCGCCTCCACCGCCACCGGCGGGCACCGCTTGGTCACCCAGTACTTGGCCGCCGGCACCGCGATCCGCAGCAGCGCCCGCTCCTGCTCGCCGCCGTCGTCGCAGGCCGCCGCGAGCCGCAGCGCCAGCGTCGTCGCCGCCTCCGACTCGATGGCGAGATCCGCGAGGACGTTGCGCATCAGCGGCTTGTCGACGAGCTTCCCGCCGAACACCTCCCGGTACGTGCAGTGGTGCACCGCCTGCGCCACGGCCTGCCGCATCAGTCCCGCCGAGCCCAGCACACAGTCGAGGCGGGTCGCCGCCACCATCTCGATGATGGTGCGCACCCCGCGCCCCTCCTCGCCGACCCGGCGCGCCCAGGTCCCGTCGAACTCGACCTCGGCCGAGGCGTTCGACCGGTTGCCGAGCTTGTCCTTGAGTCGCTGGATCAGGAGCACGTTGCGCGTGCCGTCCGCCAGCACCCGCGGCACCAGGAAGCAGGTGAGCCCGCCCGGCGCCTGCGCCAGCACCAGGAAACCGTCGGACATCGGCGCCGAGCAGAACCACTTGTGCCCGGTCAGTTCGTACGTCCCGTCCTCCGCGAGCGGCCGCGCGTTCGTCGTGTTGGCCCGTACGTCGCTGCCGCCCTGCTTCTCCGTCATGCCCATCCCGAACAGCGCCCCGGCCTTGAGGTGCGCGGGCCTGAGCTCGCGGTCGTAGACCATGGACGTCAGCCGCGGCTCCCACTCGGCGGCCAGGTCCGGGTCCGTGCGCAGGGCGGGCACCGCCGCGTGCGTCATCGACAGCGGGCAGCCGTTGCCGGCCTCGACCTGCGTCCACACCAGGAAGGCGGCGGCCCGCCGCAGATGCCCGGCCGGCCGGTCCCAGGCCGCGGTCAGACCCGCCGAGACGCCCTTGCCGAGCAGCCGGTGCCAGGACGGGTGGAACTCGACCTCGTCGATCCGGTGGCCGTACCGGTCGTGGGTGCGCAGCCGGGGCGGGTTCTCGTTGGCCTGCGCCCCCCACTCCTGCACCTGGGCCGAGCCGGAGGTCCGCCCGAGCGCCGACAGCTCGCCGAGCACCTCGTCGCGCAGGTCGGGACCGACGTGCCGTTCGACCGCCGCCGTGAGGGCCCGGTCGGCCGAGAAGACGTCGTACCCGACCAGCGGCGGGACCTGGTTGTTCACGGAGTGGGTGCTGCCAGCCATGCTGCGAAAGTACCCCGGGGCGGCCCCCTGGTCACCAAGGGGCGGGGTTCGGGCACCTGAGACCAACCTGTGGGTGAGTACGGTCGGGCGCGACGGATACCGTTAGGGGGTGCAGCCAGCAAGTGAAACCCCCGACACACCCTCCGGGCGCCTCCACCGGGCGCGTGCTCTCTACCGGAACGTCTCCAAGCGCAGGACCGCCTGGCTGTTGCTCAAGGACACCGTCAACTCCTGCATCGAGTACCGCATCCTGGGGCTGGCGGCGGAGGCCGCGTTCTTCACGCTGCTGTCGGTGCCGCCGCTGTTGCTGAGCATGATCGGACTGCTCGGCTACGTCGACGCCTGGACCGGCGCCGACACCATCGAGAGCCTCCAGGCCAACATCCTGGAGGCCGCCCGCACGGTGCTGTCCGACCGGGGCGTGCGGCAGATCGCCGAGCCGATCCTGCACGACGTGATGAAGGGCGGCCGGCCCGACGTCATCTCCATCGGCTTCCTGTTCGCCCTGTGGTCCGGCTCCCGCGCCGTGAACGTCTTCATCGACACCATCACCGTCATGTACGGCCTCGACGGCGTCCGGGGCATCGTCAAGACCCGCCTGATGGCCTTCGCGCTGTTCATCGTCGCCCTGCTGATCGGCTCGGTCGCGCTGCCGCTGATGGTGGCCGGGCCGGACGCGGTGGTGCGGATCGTGCCGTGGTCGACGACGGTCGTGCAGGTCCTGTACTGGCCGGTCGTCATCCTCCTGTCCATCGCCTTCCTGACCACGCTCTACCACGTGTCCGTCCCCGTCCGCTCCCCGTGGATCGAGGACGTGCCCGGCGCGCTCGTCGCCCTCGGCATGTGGGTCCTCGGCAGCTTCCTGCTGCGGATCTACCTGACCAGCACGGTCGAGGGCCCGACGATCTACGGCTCCCTGGCCGCGCCCGTAGCCGTGCTGCTGTGGATCGGTGTGGCCGCGTTCGCCGTGCTCGTCGGGGCCGCGGTCAACGCCGCCATCGACCGCGTCTGGCCGGCCGCCGCGACGGCCGCGGCCCGTGAGGCCAACGAGCGGCTACGGCAGGCGCAGGTCGCCGAGTACGTGGCCCGCGCCGCCGCCGCGGGCGGGTCCGACCCCGACATGCCCTCCGAGTTCCCGGAGCGCTGGTCCCGCTTCCTGCCCCCGGAGGACGTCACGTCCCGGCTGCGCACGCACGTGAAGAGCGCCCACGTGAAGAGCACCGGCAACGCCGGGGGCCAGGCCAACGGGGAGGCTCCGCCGCCGTCCGAGAAGTGACGGGCGCGCGGTCGCCGCGCCGGCCGGGGCCGCGGTCGGCGCATCGCCGCCGGGCCCTGCCCGGCCGCGGCCTCGCCCTGCGCCGTTAGCCGGCAGGCGGCCCGCCGTCATCGCCCCTGCCGGGTTCCGGCCCTCGCGCCGTTCGTTGGCGGGCGGTCCGCCGTCTTCGCTCCTGCCGGGTTCCGGCCGGGTCGGGGCCTGCGCCGCCCGTCGGCAGGCGGCGCATCGTCACCCACCTTCCGGGTGTCCCGGCCTGGCTGCGGCCCGCGCCGCCCGTCGGCAGGCGACGCACCGTCACCCGCCCTCCGGGGCCCGGCCTGGTCGTGACCGGCGCCGGTCGCCGGCAGGCGGCCGTCGGCGTCACACCTTCCAGGTCCCGGCCGCCGTCTCCTCCCGTACGAAGTCCGTGAAGTCCCGGGGAGCGCGGCCCAAGACCTCCCGTACGCCGTCCGAGAGGTGTGCGTTGCGGCCGTCGAGGAGGGTGTCGAAGATCTCGGTCAGGGCCGTGACCTCCTGCGGCGGTACGCCGAAGCCGAGCAGCGCATCCCCGTAGTCCCGTGTCGACACGGCCCGGTAGGTGAGCGGGCGGCCCGTCGCTTCGGCGATCTCCGCGACCGCCTCGCCGAAGGTCAGCAGGCGCGCCCCGGAGAGGGTGAGTGTCCGGCCCACGTACCGGTCGCCCGCCGTCAGCGCGGCCACCACCACGTCCGCGATGTCCCGCACGTCGAGGAACGGCTCCCGCACCTCGCCGGCCGGGAACACCAGCTCCCCGCGCTCCCGCAACTCCGCCACCAGCGGCCCCTCGCTGAAGTTCTGCGCGAACCACGCGGCCCGTACGACCGTCCAGTCCGCCCCCGAGGCGTGCAGCGCCTCCTCGGTGGGCAGGGCCTGCTCCTCGCCGCGCCCGGACAGCAGCACCAGCCGCCGCACCCCGAGCCCGACCGCCTCCCGCGCGAGGTCCCCCACCGCCTCGGCGGCGCCCGGCGCGCCGACGTCCGAGGGGTAGGCGAGGTAGGCCGCGTCGGCGCCGCGCAAGGTGTCCGCCCAGGTCGATCGGTCCCACCAGTCGAAACCGGTCGCCCGCGACGCCGCCCGTACCGTGAGCCCGGCGGCCTCCGCCGCCCGGGCCACCCGGCTCCCCGTACGGCCCGAGGCACCCGTCACCACAACCGTCATGCCCTGCGTGTTCCGTGTCGTGTTCGTCATGCCGTCGAGTCAACTGCCGTACACCGCTCGGAACCATCGCTGAACGGCTCATTCCCATACGACCGCGTCTACGCTTGCACCATGGACGCACTCGCCGGGTTGCTGGAGGGCCCCCGCGCGCGGGGCGCGTTCATGACCAGGGCGTGTTTCGACCCGCCGTGGGCGGTGCGCGTGGAGGACTGGGCGCCGCTCACCGTGATGCTCGTCGCGCGCGGCGAGGCCTGGGTCCTGCCCGACCGGGGCGAGCGGACACGGCTGCGGGCCGGGGACCTCGCCATCGCCCGCGGCCCCGACCCGTACACCTGCGCAGACGACCCCGGAACGGAACCGCAGGCGCTGATCCTGCCCGGTCAGGAGTGCCGCTACCCCGACGGACGTCCCCTCAACGGCTCCATGGACCTGGGCGTGCGCTCCTGGGGCGACCGGCTCGACGGCTCGACGGTGATGCTGATCGGCACGTACCCGATGCAGGGCGAGATCAGCGGCCGGCTGCTGGACGCGCTGCCGCCGCTGCTCACTCTCACGTCCGACGTGTGGGACTGCCCGCTCACGCCGTACGTCTCAGAGGAGATCGTCCGGGACGAGCCGGGCCAGGAGGTCGTCCTGGACCGTCTGCTCGACCTGCTGGTCATCGCCGCGCTGCGCGCCTGGTTCGCCCGCCCCGAGGCGGAGGCGCCCGCCTGGTACCGGGCCCTCGCCGACCCGGTCGTCGGCGGTGCGCTGCGCCTGCTCCAGGACGACCCCGCCCACCCGTGGACCATCGCCGCGCTCGCCGCCAAGACCGGGGTGTCCCGCGCCGCACTCGCCCGCCGCTTCACCGCCCTGGTCGGCGAGCCCCCGATGACGTACCTCACCGGCTGGCGCCTCGCCCTCGCGGCCGACCGCCTGCGCGACTCCGAGGACACGCTCGACGCCGTGGCCCGCCGGGTGGGGTACGGCAGCGCGTTCGCCTTGTCGACGGCGTTCAAGCGGGTGTACGGGGTGAGTCCGGTGGAGTACCGGGGGCGGTTGGCGTAGAGGCCGGGGACGGGGCGACCTGGTCGGCGGCAATGGGGCAGCTCGGCCCAGCACGCTCGCGACGCCCACGCGGCCCGCGGCGTAGCCTGGCCTGCGTGTACGTGGAGCGGGCGTCACGGCTGGCGGGAGCGGTCGTGTGGAGGAATGCCCCGGAGCGGGACGGGACGGGGCGTGTGCTGCCCGACGGGTGCATGGACCTGCTCTGGCACGAGGGGCGGCTGCTGGTCGCCGGGCCCGACACGCACGCGCACCTCATGGACGGCGGGACCGGCACCTGGGCCGGCGTCCGCTTCTACCCCGGCACGGCCCCGGCCCTGCTGGGCGTACCGGCGCACGAGCTGCGCGACCGTCGCGTCGAGCTCGCGGATCTGTGGCCGGCCTCGGAGGTACGGCGACTGGCGGCGCGTGTGAACGCGGCCCCCGACCCGGCGAGAGGACTCGAGGATCTCGCCCTGCGGCAGGCGGCCGGTGCCGGTCCGCCGGATCCGCTGCTGCGGGATGTCGTCACCGCCCTCGACGCGGGCCGGCCCGTCGCCGCGATCGCCGATGAACTGGGCCTGGGGCCACGACAGTTGCACCGTCGTTCGCTGACCGCGTTCGGCTACGGCCCCAAGACCCTGGCCCGGATCCTGCGGCTGCGCCGCGCCCTCGCGCTGGCCCGGGGCGGCGTGCCCTTCGCGGAGACGGCCGCCCGGGCCGGTTACGCCGACCAGGCCCATCTCGCCCGGGACGTCAGGAAGCTGGCGGGTCTGCCGCTGGGGGAGCTACTCGCCCGCCGCGGCTAGCGGAGCGAACAGGTCCACCCCGTTGCCGTCCGGGTCGAGCACGACGGCGTACCGCTGTCCCCAGAAGGCGTCCCAGGGCTTGAGCTCGCCGTGGCACCCGGCACCCACCAACTCCTCATACAACGTGTCCACTTCCTCCGGTCCATCGCAGCGCAGGGCCAGCGAGGTCCGGCCGCCGCCCGAGGGTGGCTGCCACTCGGGCCGGAAGGAGCGGACCGTCTCCTCGGTGTCGAGCATCAGCCGCAGCCCGCCGGGCAGTCCGGCCTCGGCATGCGGCTGGTTCTCGGCACCTTCCGGGAAGGCGAACCCGAGCCGGCGGTAGAAGGCGACGGAGGCGGCCATGTCGGAGACGACCAGGCCGATGGCATCGAATCGTGCAGTCATGGGCTCACCGTAGGCAGGCCCGCGACACCCGGTCTTGAAGGAATCGGACACCGACCGGCCCGGCGTTGACAAGCCTGGCCGGATAGCGGGTTCCCGTCCTTGGGAACCCGTGGAACAGTGACCGCTGGTCATTCAACGTGCAACTCGGACTCGTCGGTTCCCCCGGCGAGCTGCCGCAACGCATCGGAGCCGGGATGCCAGTACACCTGAGTCGACTGGGCGTGTGGCACCCGGACGGCTCTGCCCTGCCTGGTGCGCTCACTGCTCTGGTGACTGCCGCGGTGCTCGCAGCAAGCGGCTGCAACGGGGCCGGGAACAACCCCGGTGAAGCGAAGGCGACGAAGTCCACCCGCACCGTCGCCGGGTCGAACGCGGCAGGGAGTTGCCGCCCCGCTGTGAAGCAGGGCTCCCTTCCCTCGTGGGCGCGAAAGGGATTCCCGCGAGACGTGTCACAGCGCCACATCGTCGGCGACCAGGGCGACATCGCGGCGGTGCTCTTCGGATACCCGTACCACGCACCGGCAGCCGAAGGCCGGGAAAACAAGATCCTTTGGGTGGCGAAGGAGACCGAGGGGACCGCCGGCATGGGGCCTGACGACCGCTTGACCATCAAGGCAAGCCTCGCCGGCACGAACGAGGTGGTGACTCGCTCGGTCACCGGAGGGCCCGGCCCTTCCCTCATCGACATGCCGAAGCCGGGATGCTGGAAGTTCTCCCTCTCCTGGGCCGGACATTCCGACAGCCTCGACGTCGAGTACCTCCCCGGCTGAGAGCGGGCCGTGGCGCGAACGGCAGTCGACGGGGGACAAGCTGGAGGGTGTCCTGTAGTGGATCGTGCCGTCCTCGTCCATCGTCGGATGCATCTTCAAGGGCCCGTACTCGTCGATGTCCGACGGGCGCGGGCACTCCGGTCCGCCGGGGCCCATGCGCAGCATGCGTTCGGCGCGGCAGATCCGGAACAGGCGGTCGTCGAAGCGGAACTCGTCGGCGCGGTCGATCCCACAGCGCCGGCAGCCGCGCCCGGTCCGCCCCCGCCACCCGGCACAGCGCCTGCACCGCCCCCCTCGGGGGCTGCTTGGCCCCGCTGACATACCGCTGCCACGATGCCGCCGCATCGTTCGACACCGGTCGGCTCCGGCCAGTTCCCTGCCGCAGCGGGCGCGCGGCGCGCGTCAGGGGTGTGCGGCTGCCGGCCGGGCGACCGTCGCTCGGAGTACGGTGCGCCGGGGCGTACCGACGCGACGGTCGGTCGCCGCGCGGTTCTTCGGGGGGTATCGCGAGGCGGCGGGCGACGTTCAGCCGGATTCAGTCGGTGTCCGGCGCCCCGGGACGTACCGCCACCGCGTCCACCTCGAACAGCATCCCCGGCAGCGCCAGCGAGGCGACCCCGCTCAGCGTCTGCGCCGGGAGCCGCCGGCCGAAGCGCGCGTGCAGCGCCTTGCCCAGGATCTCCAGCTTGCCGAGGTCGTGGTCCACGATGAACGTGCCGAGTCTTACGACGTGTTCATAGCCGAGCCCGACCCCCTCCAGCGCCGACAGCAGCCGGTCGAAGGCCAGGTCCACCTGCGCGGCGAAGTCGCCGGGCACCGGCGCGCCCGTCGCGTCGGAGGCGTACTGGCCGCCGATGAAGACGGTTTCGCCGGGTGCCGAGACGGCGTGGCTGTAGCCGAACGGCGTGGGGTCGTGGAGGGTGGCCGGGTTGGTGATCGTGCGCGAGTCATGCGTCATGACCGGGCAGTCCTTTCGCGGAGTACGGCCGCCGCACACCGGCGGCGGCCCTGGCACTCCTCCCAACTCCCCACGGCCGTACGCGCATTCCCCCCTTGAACACCTTCAGTGCACCCGCGTGACGAACACCTGGCGCTCGCTGACAACCCGCGGGTACGGTCACCACCCGCACCCGCACCCGCACCCGCACCGCAGCAGCGACCGCGGATCACCTGCGCTACGCGCGCGGCGCCCCCGTGCTCGCCCGCTCCACCAACCGCGTCGACAACTCCGTCCGCGTGCTCTCCGGGTGGTGGCCGTCCATCAGGCGCAGCAGCGAGCGCAGCGCCGTCGCGGCCATCTCCGACAGCGGCTGGCGGACCGTGGTCAGCGCGGGGGAGGCCCAGCGCGCCTCGGGCAGGTCGTCGAAGCCCACCACACTGACGTCGTCCGGGACCCTCAACCCGCGCTCGGCGAGGGCCTCGTACACCCCCAGCGCCATCCGGTCCGAGCAGACGAAGACGGCCGTCGGCGGCTCGGGCAGGTCGAGCAGTTCCAGCATGCGGCGGCGGGCCTGGCCCTCGTCGAAGCCTGCGTGCCGGACGTACTCGGCGCGGTGCCGGACCCCGGCCGACGCGAGCGCCGAGCGGTGACCGGCGACCCGGGCGCTGCTGCACATCGTGCGCCGGTGACCGGCGATGACGGCAATGCGCTCGTGTCCCAGGGACAGCAGATGCTCCGTGGCCGTCAGACCGCCCTGCCAGTTCGCCGCGCCCACCGACGCCACGCCCTCCGGCGGTTCCTGGACCGGGTCGATCATCACGAACGGGATGCGGTGCTGCTCCAGCCAGGCGTACTGGGAATCACTCAGCTCGGCCAGGTTGAACAGCACCCCGGAGGAGCCCCGGGCGACCAGCTTGTCCAGCCAGCCGCGCTCCGGGCGCCCGGCCCGGGTGCGGGTCAGGGCCGCCGACACCACGACCTCCAGGCCCGCGTCGTGCGCCGCCTCCTCCACCCCGTGCAGCACCGCGCCCGACCAGGAACTCTCCAGCGAGTGCACGACCAGGTCGACCAGCCGGGGCGCCTTCGTCGCGTCGAACCGGGGTCTGCGGACATAGCCGAGCCGGTCGAGCGCCTCGGTGACGCGGCGGCGGGTCTCGGGCGCCACGTCCTCCCGGCCGTTGACCACCTTCGACGCGGTAGGCACCGACACCCCCGCCTCGCGCGCCACGACCGCCAGCGTCGGACCTGCCGCCACGCTCGCACTCGCCGTACGGACCATCGGGAACCCACCTCTCCGGCCCGCCCGAGGGCCGTGGAAAGTTTCGACCAGCGCTGCTCACCACGGTCGGGAGTCCGAGCCGACAGAAAGCGCTTCCTACTCTAGGTGCGGCGCAGGACGGCGGGAAGACAAGTGAATTCACGGGTTCTCGCCGGTCAAAACTTTCGAAACCCCGAACAACGACTTAGTCGGGTGTGCAGGGCGGCCGGAAAGGTCAGCCCGAACAGGTCAGCCGGAACCCCGTGAAGTCCGCCGTGAACGCCGCGTCGACGAGGTCCCGGGCGTGGATGCCCGCCATCGCACCGGTGAAGCGCAGCCGGGAACCGTGGTCGTCGGACAGCCGGCTGAAGTCCAGGGCCGGTCCGATCACCGCGCGCGCCCCGTCCCGTACGTGCCAGAAGCGTGCCTCGGCTCCGTCGATCGTCACCCCCAGCGTCACGGCCGCCTCCTCCGGCACCTCTACGACGGCGACCTGCCGCGTGCCCTCCTCGTCGCGCTCCACGAGGCTGAGCACCGTACGGCCACCCGCGCCGGGCGTGCCCCGCCACTGCTGTCCGCGCTGCGGCTCGCCCTCGGGCTCCGCCCAGGTCAGGTCCAGACTGAGATACGCCTCGGGGTTGTACCAGAGCACCAGCCCGGCGGCCTGGGTGAAGGTGACCGGCCGCGCTTCGACCGTGACCTCGGCCTCCGCGCGGTGCTCCGTGATGCGCTGGGCCAGCAGGCTGCTCGCCCAGCGGGACTCCGGCCCGTGCCGGCCGCGCAGCCGGATCCAGCCGGGCCGGGCCGTCGTGTCGGCCCAGGACGCGTCCGGCGGCTCGCGCAGGGAGCTCCACGGCCAGGACAAGCCCTCGGGCGGAGCGGCGGGAGGCAGCGGGTGCGGCCGCGTCGGCACGTCGACGTCCACCGCCGGGTGCCAGCCGCCCTGCCGCAGCCGGGGCCAGCCCTCCGCGTCCCAAATCACCGCCTGGATCGCGGTCTCCCGGCCGAGTGGGCAGCGGCGGCCCTGCGGCGTGCGCAGCGGACGGGCCGTCAGATGGCTGAGAAGCCACTGCCCGTCCGGCGTCTCGACCAGCTCGCCGTGCCCGGCCTTCTGCAACGGCACGTCCGGGTCGTCCCGGGTGGTCAGCAAGGGCCGTTCGTCGAGTTCGTACGGCCCGGTCAGCTCCCGGCCGCGGGCCACCCGCACCCCGTGCTCCCAGCCCGTGCCGCCCTCCGCGAGCACCAGGTAGTACCAGTCGGCGTGGCGCACCAGCTTCGGTCCCTCGATGAGCCGGTCGTGCTGGAGCAGCAGACGCGTCGGCCCGACGGACGCCAGGGTCTCCCGGTCCAGCTCCGTGACGACGATCCCGGCGAACCTCCGGCCGTCCGGCCGGTGGTCGTTCTGGAGGTTCAGCAGCCACAGCCTGCCGTCCTCGTGGAACAGGGCCGGGTCGAAGCCGTGGCTCGCGACCCGGCGCGGCGCGCTCCATTCGCCGCTGACGTCGGTGGCGGTCGAGACGTACGTGTCCAGGTCGAAGTACGGCGTGCCGACCGAGCGCACGACGGTGTACGTCACCCAGAACCGTTCCCCGTCCCAGCTCAGCGACGGCGCCCAGATGCCCCCGGAGTCGGGCACCCCGGCCAGCGAGCCGCCGGGGGCCGCGCCCCGGACGTGCCCGGCGTACTCCCAATGGGCCAGGTCGCGGGAGCGGTGGACCGGGATCGTCGGGAACCACTCGAAGGAGCTGGTCGCCACGTAGTACCAGTCGCCGACCCTGATCAGGGAGGGGTCGGGGGCGAAGCCGCGCAGGACGGGGTTGTGCAGGACGGTCACGTGAGGGCTCCGGGAGGGGTGGGCACCCGGGGGCCGCGGGGAGTCAGGGTCACCTGCGGCCCCCGGGAGTCAGGGAGAGGCGAGGGGGATCACTTGAGGGCGCCGATCACTTGAGGGCGCCGAGCGTCACGCCCGACCGCCAGTAGCGGCGCATCGCGACCATCATGATCGCCATCGGCACGATGGACAGCAGCGCGCCGGTCAGCACCAGGCCCGTCAGGTCGATGCCGGACTCCAGGCGTGTGCCGGTCCAGTTGTACAGGCCCAGGTTGAGCGTCCAGTTCTCCTTGCCGCGCAGCACGGTCAGCGGGAGGAAGAAGGCGTTCCAGGTGTTGACGAACGCCAGCAGGAACACCGTCGCGCCGCCCGTCGTCATCATCCGCAGCACGATGCTGAAGAAGATCCGCAGCTCGCCGGCACCGTCGATCCGGGCCGCCTCCAGCAGCTCGTAGGGGACCGTGGCCTCGGTGTACACCTTGGCCAGATACACGCTGAACGGGTTGATCAGGCAGGGGATCAGCATCGCCCACGGGGTGTCCACCATGCCGAGCGCCGAGAACAGCAGATACAGCGGCAGCGTGAGCAGCGCGATCGGGATCAGGAACGAGCCCACGACACACGCGAAGATCGCGTTGCGGCCGGGGAAGTCGAACCGGGCAAGGCCGTAACCGGTCGCGAGCGCGATCAGCGTGCCGCCGAGCGAGCCGACGCCCGCGTACAGGAACGAGTTGGCCGTCCACCGCAGGAAGATGCCGTCCTGGTAGGTGAACACCTGTTGCAGGTTGTCCCACAGGTGCCAGCCGGAGAACCACAGGCCGTTGCTCTGGTACAGCGCCGTGCGGTCCTTGGTCGCGGCGACGATCAGCCACCACACCGGGAACAGGCTGTAGACACTGGCCAGGATCAGCCCGACCAGCAGGAAGCGTTGACCGCCCCGCCCGCGGGAGGCCGCGTCCGGGCGGGTCAGGCGCCGGACGCTGCGGACGGGGGGCCGCTCGGTGGTGTGCTCGGTCAGCACCATCAGTCGGCCTCCTTCGAGGTGAGCCGGTAGAAGAGGAAGGAGGCGACGCCCAGGATCAGGGCGAGCAGCACGGACAGGGCGGCCGCGTAGTTGTAATTGCCCGCGTTGAACGCCTGGTTGTAGATGATCATGATCGGGGTGAAGCTGTCGCTGACCGTCTGCGGGGTGATGTTCCGGAACAGCGCCGGTTCGTTGAAGATCTGGAGCATCTGGATGATCGACAGCAGGCCCGTCAGAACCAGCGCCCCGCGCACGTACGGGATCTTGATGCTGCGCGCGATCCGCAGCTCGGAGGCGCCGTCGAGCCGGGCCGCCTCGAACAGCTCGCGGGGCACGCCCTGGAGTGCCGAGTAGATGATCACCATGTTGTAGCCGATGCCGTGCCAGGTCAGCAGGTTGCCGATGGACGGCCACACCATCGACGGCGCGAAGAAGTTCCAGTCGAACCCGAGGGCCTTGCCGATCGGGGTGAGCGGGCCGACGTCCGGGCTGTAGAGGTTGACCCACACGATCGCCGCCACCACGCCCGGGATCATGTACGGCACCAGCAGCAGGATCCGGAACCGGCTCGCCACCCTGGAGGTGAGCGCGTCCAGGAACAGCGCCAGCAGCAGGCTGATCAGCAGCATGAACGGGATCTGCACACAGGCGAAGAGCACCACGCGCAGGATGGAGTTCATGAACGCCGAGTCGGTCAGGCCCTGCGTGTAGTTGTCGAGCCCGACGAACTCCGTCGTGGCGCCGCCGAGACCGAGCCCGGACTGCTTCTCCGTGAACAGCGACTCGTAGACGGCGTAGCCGATCGGGAGCAGGTACAGGAAGACGAAGCCGAGCTGGAAGGGCACCGTGAACGCGGCACCCTTCCAGCGCAGGGAGCGAATCATCGAATGCCTCAGCCCTTGACGCTGATACCGCGGGACTTCAGGTCCTTGACCGTCCACTGCTGCATGTGCGCGAGCAGGTCGGTGACCTTCTGCTCCTTGTTGACGACCTTGGCCCAGCCCGCCTGGAGCTCGGTGAACATCGCGGTCCAGTTGGGTCCGAAGGTCCAGTCGGTGGTGACGGTTCCCAGGCTGTCCGTCACGACCTTCTGCGCCGGCTCGTAGTTCTCGCCGAGCAGCTTCTGCGAGATCGACTCACCGACGTAGGTCTTGCTGTCGGCCAGCGCCGGCATCACGCCGTTGCCCGTCTCCGGGCTCGCCATCGTCTTGACCGCGTCCTGGTTCGTGGACATCCACAGCGCGGCCTGCGCGGCCTGCTCCTGGTTCTCGCACTGCTCGGTCACCAGGGTCACGCTGCCGGTCAGGTTGGTACCGGCCGGCGTCTTGGGCGCCTCCCCCTTGTACGTCGGCCACGGGGCCAGGGCCCAGTCGCCGAAGGACTTGGTGAAGTTCTGCACCATGCCGGCCATCTGCCAGGTGGAGATCTGCCGGGTGGCGGTGGCGCCGGTGTCGTAACTGCGCTGCACGGCCGCGTAGTCGGCGAAGGACAGCTTGGCGTTCAGGTCGTTGTCGATGATCTCCTGGATCACCTTCGCGGCCTTGAGGGTGCCCTCGTCCTGGAAGTCCACCTTCCAGGCGTCGCCGTCGATCGAGTACCAGTGCGCACCGCCCTGCATGGCGAGCACCTCCAGGGTGCTCGGGTCCTCACCGGCGTAGTTGGTGATCTTGATGCCGTGCTTCTTCAGCTCCTTGCCCGCGGCGATGAAGTCGTCCCAGGTGGCCGGGGGCTTCAGGCCGTACTTCTTGAAGATGTCCGTGCGGTAGATCGTGAACTGGGGCGCCGAGCTGGTGGGCACGCCGTAGAGCTTGCCCTGCACCTGCGCGCTCGCCCAGGCGCCGGTGTTGAACTTGTCCTTCTCGCCCTCGACGTAACTCGTGATGTCGGCGAGCGCGCCCTGCGAGACCCAGCTGGTCACGTACTCGGCGGTGTTCTGCACCAGGCAGGGGGCGTTTTTGGCCTTCACCGCGTTGGTCAGCTGCTTCTGCATGGTCAGCTGGTCGGTGACCTTGGTGTACTTCAGCTGGATGTCCTTGTGCGAGGCGTTGAACGCCTTGACGACCGCCTCCTGGCCGTTGGCCCAGCCCCAGAAGGGGAGGGTGACCGGGCCGGACTTCGACGCGGCGTCGTCACCCGAGCCGGATCCGCCGCAGGCGGAGAGGAGACCTGTCAGCGCGATACCCGCGACTGCGGCGGAGGCGAACCTTCTCCGGGGGCTGGTGATGTTCATCTGACCGTGATCCTTCGAAATAGGGCGTCTCAGAACGAGAGGACGGTGGCGGCTCGGTTGTGCCGGCCAGGAACGGCGGCCGGGAAAGCGTCGGCTCGCTGTTGCGGGGGGTCGGCCAAGCGGAAGCTGTAGTAACCGGTTGCTGGGACGGTAGGCGAGGTGTTCGCGCCATATCAAGAGGCGCGGGTGAATTTGTTACGGCGGATTGTCCGTGGAGTCATCTGTGGGCACGCGCTGCCTTGCGGGCGACGAGGACCGGATCCGCGCAGGTCAGCGCGTCGGAAGGCAAGCCTGACCTGGGTTCGTCAGGCGACCTCGAGGACTCCGCGGGGTGGTGGTAATCCACGAGAAACCGTTTACGTAACTACAGCCGTGCGTTACTCGCGCGGGGCGGGCGGCTGCACGGAGCGGCGTACGACGACATGGGTGCCCAGCACCAGGTGCTCCCCGTCGCCGCCCTTGCGGCGGCCTCCGCCGCCCTCACGCCGGTCGGCGACCGCGCGCAGCGCGACGCGGCCCATCTCCTCGTACGGCACGTGCACGGTGGTCAGCTGGGGGGTGAGCTGCGAGGCCAGCGGGATGTCGTCGTAACCGACGATCGAGACGTCCTCGGGCACCCGCAGGCCCTTCGCGCGCAGGGCCTGCATGGCGCCCGCGGCGACCACGTCCGTCCCGGCGAGCACCGCGGTGAAGTCCAGGCCCTCGCGCAGGCTGTCCTCCACGGCCTCGTAACCGTGCTCGTAGTCGTACGGACCGTGCCGCACCAGGCCCGGTTCGAAGTGCACCCCGTACGCCTCGAAGGCGCGCCGGGCGCCCCGCAGCCGGCCCTGCGCGGTGGTGAGCTCGGCGTGGCCCGGCAGTACCAGCACCTTGCGGTGGCCGACCGACAGCAGGTGGCTGGCCATCGCGTAGGCGCCGCCCTCGTTGTCGTAGTCGACCGTGGTTGCCGGGACGTCGCCCTCCAGCGGGGGCCTGCCCACCAGGACGAGATGGGAGCCGGCCGCGTCCAGGGAGCGGGCGAAGCGGGCCATGCGCAGCTGGTACTCGGCGTAGTCGTAGGCGCCGCCGAGCAGTATCACCGCGGCGACGCCCTGCTGGCGCATGAGGTTGACCAGCGCGAGCTCCCGCTCGGGGTCGTCGCCGGTGGTGCCGACCAGGGAGAGCCAGCCGCGCAGTGTGGCGGCGCCCTCGACGCCCTTGGCGACGTGGGCGAACGCGGCGCCGGTGATGTTGTTGATGAGGATCGCCACCGTCGGTGTGCCACCCCCGGCCAGCGAACGGGCGTGGGCGTTGGTGACGTAGTCCAGGTCCCGGACGACCTTCATCACCCGGCGGCGCAGCTCCTCGGACACCGGATAGTTGCCGGACAGCACCCGGGAGACGCTCGCCACGGACACGCCCGCGCGCTCCGCGACGTCGCGGATGGTCGCCCGCCCGGCTTCCGCGGGCGCCTTGCGCTGACTCACCGTTGCGGCTCCTTCACCGTAGTGGCCTGGTTTCCTGCTGCCGGGTCCGTCCGTCGCGGGGCTGCCTGAGCGGGGCTGTCGGTCGATGTAGGCCCCCGTCCGTCGTGGCCCGGTCGCACCGGCGGCCGAGGCCCCGCCCCGCACCGGTGCGGAAACCGTATCCCATCGTTACTCCAGGCTGGAGGGCTTGTGGACGGCCGTCCTCGCGGCTCGCCCGCCGGGACGTCACGCGACCCGGGTGAGATCCGCGTGCCGCACCTCGTGGACCGGGGGCAGCCCGCCGGCCAGACGCTCCAGCTCCTCCACGACGATGTGGCCCAGGCGCTCCAGCTCGTTGCCGAGCGAGCCCGCGATGTGCGGGGTGAGAAACACGTTGGGCAGCTGGTACAGCGGGGAACCGGCGGGCAGCGGCTCGGGGTCGGTGACGTCGAGCACCGCGCTGAGCCGGCCGGAGACCAGCTCGTCGGTGAGTGCCTCGTGGTCGACCAGCGCGCCGCGCGCGGTGTTGATCAGCACGCCGCCGTCCCGGACGAGGGCGAGCCTGGTGCGGTCGAGCATGTGGTGGGTCTCGGGGATGTCGGGCGCGTGCAGGCTGACGATGTCGCTGTGCCGCAGCAGGTCCTCGAGCGACAGCAGCTCGGCGCCCAGGGCGGCGGCCTCGGCGGGGCTGACGTACGGGTCGTGCAGCAGGACGGTGAGGTCGAACGGCCGCAGCAGCTCCAGCAGCCGGCGTCCCACGCGTGAGGCGCCGATGACGCCGATCCGGCGGCCGAGGTTGCCCGTGGCCGCGGTCTCGGCGGGGGTCGGATAGGCGTGACTGCGACGGAAGCGCTCGCGGTGGTCGAAGGTGTCCTTGCCCGCCAGCAGGATCATCGCGAGCGTGTACTCGGCGACCGGGAGCGCGTTGCCGGTCACGGCACTGGAGACGGTGACACCGCGTTCCCACAGGGCGTCGCCGACCAGGGAGCGCACGGAGCCGGCCGCGTGCAGGACGGCGCTCAGCTTGGGGGTCGCCGTGAGGGCGTCGGCGTCCAGGTGCGGGCAGCCCCAGCCGGTGATCAGGACCTCGGCGGACGCGAGGGCGTCGGCCGTGGCGGGATCGGTGAAGTCCCGCACGACGAGCCCGGGGTCGATGTCGGCCGTGCGCCTCAGCCGCGCGATGAGCGGCTGAGGGAAGAGCAGCGGGAGGTGCACCGGGTCCATCGCGAACACGGCCCGCGGCAGCTGGGGGCTGGGCATGACTCTCCTGGAGCTGAGGATGGAAACATTTTCAGAAAGCGTCTTCTACCGTAGATCCGGCGGGAAGGGGCGGTCAATCGGCTGACCGGGATGAGTGCCGGGCGTGCCGGTTCGGCGTAACGGTCCCGGTACGCCCACCTCGTGGCGTACAGGTGCGGGAGTGGAGTGGTGGCGGCGAGGAGTGTGGGGGTGTGGAGTGGTGCGGGCCGGGGCGGCTTCGCGGTCCCTCGGTCCGGCCGGGCATGGAAATCGGTTACCAACGTTTCAGCGGGCGGGGCCGGGATCGCGAGAGAGTCACGGCAGCACTCGTGAGCGACCGCCAGCTCGCGCTGAGAAGTCCGTATGACAACCGGTTCCCGAATGTTGCCGCCGCGTTGTGGTCCCTGACATCCCAGGTCGCGGCGGTCCGGTCACCCTTCGGTGCCTGATCGCGACCTCCGACATCAGGACTTACGGGCCTCGTAGGTGATGACGTCGAGGTTACAGAGACTTTTCGAAAGTTCGTCAAGGCTCTTGACGCGCCATCCCGACCAGAAGAAGCTCTGCCCCACGCACAACAACCGGTTGCCGAAGCAGTTGTCCCCGATCAGCGTTCCGACTCGCGGCCGGCATATCGAACAGCAAGAGCAGGAGGTGGTGCGTCCATGCACCCACATGCTGGTGCTCCCCTGAGCCGCCGCCGATTCCTCGCCCTCTCCGCGGCCGGCGCCGCGACCGGCACGGCGGCGCTGAACGGCTGCGCGATGCGGGTCTCCGGCGGCGTCAGCGGCGGCGGCGAGACGGTCACGCTGATGGTCAAGCCCGATGACATCTCCCCGGAGCTGGTCAGACAGGCCCAGAAGGACATCGGCGTCAAGATCGTCACGGTGCGCTACGACATCACCAAGCTCATCGGCATGATGACCAACGGCGCCCCGCCCGACCTGGTCCGCGGTGTCGGCGCCACCGACGCGCCCTACTTCGCGGCGCGCGACGTGATGGAGGACCTGGACCCCTACTTCGCCGGGAGCAGCATCCTCAGGGTCGACGACCTGGACCCGGTCAACGACCTGTGGCGCTTCGACGGCCGCACCCAGGGCAAGGGCCCCCGCTACGGCATGGCCAAGGACTTCTCCCAGGACTCCATGTACTGGTACAACACCGCCCTTTTCGACAAGGCGGGCGTCGACCACCCGCCCGAGACCGAGCCGGTCACCTTCGAGGAGTGGCTGGAGAACGCCGAGCGGCTCACCCGGCGCAAGAGCGGCCAGACGACCGTCTTCGGCGGCAGCTACAACGGCGTGTCCACGCCCAACCTGCTGGCGAGCCTCACGGCGGCGGCGGGCGGGAGCCTGTTCAGCGACGACTTCTCCCGGGTCGACTTCACCACCCCCGAGGCTCGCAAGGCGCTGAACTGGTACATCGAGTACGGCCGGGCCAGGGTGGGCCCCAGCATCATCCAGCCGGATCCCAACACCTGGGACGGGCCCACGTTCCAGGCGAACCGCATGGCCATGTCCAACTCCGGCTACTGGCTCGGCGGCCTGATCAACGCCGACAAGAAGCTGGCCCCACTCGCCCGCCTCGCCCCGGCTCCCATGTTCGAAGGCGGTCAGCGGATCAGCCCCTGCCAGGCCGGTACCGGACTGTGGATGCCGAAGAAGGCGAAGAACAAGGACGCCGCCTGGCGGGTCTTCGAGTGGTTCTTCGGCGAGGGACCGGCCAAGGCCCGCGCTTCCAGCGGCTGGGGCATCCCCACGCTGAAGTCCCTGCGCCCGCTGATGCCGGCCCAGGAGGACTACCAGAAGCGCGTGCTGAAGGTGCAGAACGCCGAGCTGAAGCACTTCTCGGTGATCGCCTACACCCCCTACGCCACGGCGGACTCGCTCTACGCCCTGTTCAACCAGGAGGCCCCGGCCGCGATGAACGGCCGGATGTCCGTCGACGCCCTGGCGGGCCGCCTGAACTCGGTCATGAACGAGCAGCTGAAGCGCGGTAAGGAGCAAGTGGGATGACGGTCGATCAGATCACCTCCGTCGCGGAGCGGCCCCGCCCGCCCGCCGGCGCCGACGGACCGAGGGTGACCGAGCGGCCCCGGGTCTCCATGACCGCGCGCAGGCACCGGGCGTTCTACATGTTCACCTCGCCCTGGATCACCGGCTTCGTACTGCTGACGATCGTGCCGATGGCGTACGCGCTGTGGCTGAGTTTCACCACGTACGACGGCATCTCGCCGCACTGGCGCTACGTCGGCCTCGGCAACTACAGCGAGCTGTTCTCCGACCCGCAGACCTGGGACTCCCTGGGCCGCACCGGCCTGTTCGCGATCACGTCGGTGCCGCTGTCGATCATCGCCGGTCTCGGGCTCGCCGTCCTGGTCAACCGGCCGGTCAAGGGGCGCGGGCTGTTCCGCACCCTGCTCTATCTACCGGCCGTGGTGCCCCCGGTCGGTGTGGGCCTCACCTTCAAGGCGCTCTTCGACCAGAACTCCGGTGCCGCCAACGGCGTCATCACCCTGTTCGGCTTCGACGCGCTCGGCTGGCTCGCCGACCCCTACGCCCGCTACGTGCTGCTGATGAGTGTGCTGTGGGCGGCCGGAAACGTCATGATCATCTCGCTGGCGGGGCTCCAGGACGTGCCCCGGGAACTCCACGAGGCCGCCCGGATCGACGGGGCGAGTGCCTGGCGGACCTTCCGCAGCATCACCGTGCCGCTGCTGTCGCCGGTGCTGCTCTTCCAGACCGTGACCGGCGTGATCGCCTCCGTGCAGACCATCATGCCGCTGCTGCTGTCACCGGACGGCACCACGGCCGGCGTCACCGCCCTGCCGCAGTCCAACTACCTGTACATGATGCACGTCTTCTCGCAGTACTTCGCGCTCGGCCGGTACGGCTACGCCTCCGCACTGCTGTGGGTGCTCTTCGTTCTGATCCTCATCGTGACCGGACTCATCTTCAAGTTCACGTCCGGCGTGGTGTTCTACAACGTCGACCCGGAGGCGAAGAAGTGACCGCCACCAGCCTGCCCCCGAACTCTGCGCCCAGGGTGCGGGTGCGCGTCAACCGCCTCGTCCTCTACACGGTGCTCGTCTCCCTCACCGGGCTGTTCATCGGCCCCTTCGGATGGCTGATCCTCAACGGCCTGAAGACCTCGGCGGAACTGGCCGCCTCGCCCGTGCACTGGCTGCCCGCCACCTTCCAGTGGCAGAACTTCGCCGACGCCTTCAACCTGATCGACTTCCTCGGCTACGCCCGCAACTCCCTGATCATCGCCCTGATCTACGCCGTGCTCGTCACGCTCAGCTCGGCCTGGGTCGGCTTCGGTTTCGCCCGGCTGGAAGCCCCCGGCAAGAAGACGCTGTTCGGCATTCTCATCGGCTCGATGATGCTGCCCCAGATGATCACGCTGCTGCCGACGTACCTGATCTTCGCCAAGCTCGGCATGGTCGACACGTACTGGCCGTGGGTGTTCTGGGGACTGGCCGCCGCTCCCTATCTGGTCTTCCTCTTCCGGCAGTTCTTCGCCGGGCTGCCCCGTGAGCTGGAGGAGGCCGCGATCGTCGACGGCTGCGGCTACGGCATGATCTTCTGGCGGATCTTCCTGCCGCAGTCCTGGCCGGTGCTGTCCGCGAGCTTCGTGATCGCCTTCACCTGGTCCTGGGGCGACTACATCGCCCCGCAGCTGCTGCTGTCGACCGACAAGTCGACGCTGGCCGTCGCCGTCATGACCACCTACGTCACGTCGGCCGGAACACCCGTCGCCAACCTCCAGGCCGCGGCATCCGTGATGTACGTCGTCCCGATCCTGCTGATCTTCCTGATCGCCCAGCGCGGCTTCGTCGCCGGGATGTCCACGACCGGACTGAAGTAACCCCTCTTACCGAACCTTTTGCAAGGAGTTGCGCATGAACACGCCCATGTCACGCCGGACCACCCTCCAGGCCGCCGGTGTCATCGCTGCCGCCGGCTTGGCCGGCAGCATCGCGGGAACCGCACAGGCCGCCGCGGCGGAGGAGACCGGCACCGCCGGCGACAGCGTGGTCATCCACCCGACGCTTCCGAAGGTGCCTGTCAACAACTCCTTCACCGTCAAGGTCCGGCCGCTCGGCGGCACCTGGCAGAAGCTCGGCGTCTACCTCGCCAAGCTCGCACTGATCGACGCGAACACCGGCAGCAACAGAGCCCAGAGCTCCTCCTGGGCGGCCTTCGACTTCTCCGGCACGGTCGAGGTCGAGGTCACGTACAACCCGGGCGGCGGCGAGAAGGTCCGCATCCGCCCGGACTCGTACGGCATCAAGCCCGAGGTGCTCGGCAGCACCGCGCGCTTCACCCTGGACCGGCCCCGCAACCTCGTCGTCCAGATCGACGACAAGATCTTCGACTGCCTTCACCTGTTCGCGAACCCGATCGAGCAGGACGTGCCCACCGAGGGCGACAAGAAGGTCATGTACTTCGGGCCCGGTCTGCACACCCACCCCGACCGAACCCTGAAGGTGCCCACCGGCACCACCGTCTACCTGGCCCCGGGCGCCGTCCTCACCTCCAACGTGATCTTCGAGGGCGTGGAGAACTCCCGGCTGATCGGCCGCGGCGTGGTCTACGACACGACCGGCGGCGCGGTCTTCGTCCGCAAGTGCGAGAACGTCACGATCGACGGCGTCACGATCCTCAACCCCCGGTACGAGAACATCAGAGTCGCCGAGTCCAACAACCTCACCATCAAGAATCTGCGTGCCTTCAGTCACCAGGGCTGGGGTGACGGCATCCAGCTCTACTGCTCCGAGAACGTCACGATCGACGGCTGCTTCCTGCGCACCTCCGACGACTGCGTCGCCCTTTACACCCACCGCTGGGACTTCTACGGCGACACCCGCAACATCACCGTCAAGAACTGCTCCCTCTGGGCCGACGTCGCCCACCCGATCAACATCGGCGTGCACGGCAATTCCGACACCCCCGAGGTGCTGGAGAACCTGCGCTACGAGAACATCGACATCCTCGACCACCGCGAGCCGCAGGTGACCTACCAGGGGGCCATCGCCTTCATGGTCGGCGACAGCAACATCGTCCGGGACGTCAAGTTCGACAACATCCGCGTGGAGGACTTCCGCTGGGGCCAGCTCATCCACATGCGGGTCGAGTACAACCCGAAGTACAACACGTCGGCAGGCCGCGCCATCGAGTCCGTCTACATCAAGGACCTCAGCTACAACGGCAAGAACGCCGACCTCTCGATCATCGCCGGCCTCGACGCGGAGCACGCGATCAAGGACGTCACGTTCGAGAACCTCCGTGTCAACGGCAGGGTGATCGCCGACAGCACGGGCAAGCCGAAGTGGTATCTGGCCTCGGACGGCGTGCCCATGTTCGTCAACGAGCACGTGACGAACCTCAAGTTCCTCACCACCGCCGAGGCCGAGGCGGCCGCCGCGTCATGAGCACCGTCCCCGTGAGAAGCACTCCCATGAGCACCCCCGCACCGAGCCGCCGGGGCTTCCTCGGCGGCGCGGCCGCCCTGCTGCTGGTGTCGGGCGCGAGCGGCCTGCTCGCGTCCGGCACCGCCCGGGCCGCCGCCCAGGACGGCACCACCGGGATCCGCGCCTTCACGCACCCCGGGCTGCTGCACAGCGCCGACGACCTGGCCCGTATGAAGGCCGCCGTCGCCGCCAAGGAATCCCCGGTCTACGACGGCTACCTCGCACTCGCGGCGCACGCGCGCTCGAAGGCCACCTACACCATCCAGAACACCGGTCAGATCACCTCCTGGGGCCGCGGCCCCACCAACTTCCAGAACCAGGCCGTCGCCGACTCGGCCGCCGCCTACCAGACCGCGCTGATGTGGTGCGTCACCGGCGAGCGTGCCTACGCCGACAAGTCCCGCGACATCCTCAACGCCTGGTCGGCGTCCCTGACGGCCGTCACCGGCGCCGACGGGCCGCTCGGCGCGGGCCTCCAGGTCTTCAAGTTCGTCAACGCCGCCGAACTGCTGCGGCACAGCGGCTACGACGGCTGGGCCGAGGAGGACATCGCGCGCTGCGAGGAGTCCTTCCTGCGCGTCTGGTATCCGGCGATCTCCGGCTACATGCTCTACGCCAACGGCAACTGGGACCTGACGTCCGTCCAGTCGATCCTGGCCATCGGCGTGTTCTGCGAGGAGCCCACCCTCTTCGAGGACGCGCTGCGCTTCGCCGCCGCCGGCGCGGGCAACGGCAGCGTCCCGCACCGCATCGTCACCGACGCGGGGCAGGGCCAGGAGTCCGGCCGCGACCAGGGCCACGAGCAGCTCGCCGTCGGCCTGCTCGCCGACGCCGCGCAGGTCGCCTGGAACCAGGGCGTCGACCTGTACGCCTTCGACGACAACCGGCTGCTGAAGAACGTCGAGTACGCCGCCCGTTACAACCTCGGCGGCGACGTGCCCTTCGTCCCCGACCTGGACCGCACCGGCAAGTACGTCAAGAAGTCCGTCTCCGCCGTCGGGCGCGGAAACCTGCCGCCGATCTACGAGATGGCCTACGCGCACTACGCGGGCGTCCGGGGCCTCGACACCCCCTACACCAAGGCGGCCGTCTTCCGCGGCACGGGCGGTGCCCGGGTCGTCGAGGGCAGCAACGACGACCTGCCGAGCTGGGGCACCCTCACCTTCGCGGGGACGAAGGCCCCGTCCCCGGCCAGGCCCACGGCTCCGGCCGGTGTCACGGCGGTGGGCGGCGACAAGTCCGTCACCGTGACCTGGGTGCCGTCGGCGTGGGCCGAGTCGTACACGGTCCTGCGGGCCACCGGCGCCGACGGACCGTACGAGACGATCGCGACCGGGCTCGACAAGCCGGCGTACACCGACCGTGACGCCCGCCGCGGCAGGCCTTCGTACTACACGGTCACGGCCACCAACTCCCAGGGCGCCAGCGTGCGTTCGGCCTGGGCGGCGGCGGTCCCCGGGCTGCCCGACCCCTGGGCGACCCGGGACGTCGGGGACGTCAGGATCCCCGGCTCGGCCGTCTTCGACGGCGAGCGGTTCGTGCTGGAGGCGTCCGGCACCGCCGACACCCACCGCCTGGCGTACCTGCCGCTGCGCGGCGACGGCACGATCACCGCACGGATCGTGTATCCGCTCAGCTCCCAGTACTCCAAGATCGGCGTCACCGTACGGGCCGGCCTGGACGCGGACGCGGGGCACGCCGCCATGCTGATCCAGGGCCTGCCGCTGCACACCTGGAGCGGCGTGTGGTCCGTACGTCCCAAGGCGGGGGCCGGGATCAAGGGCACCGGCAGCACACCCGTGCCGCCGTCCCAGCAGCAGGCGATCACCACGAGCGCCGGCTTCCCGATCTCCTCCTTCGGCACGCTGCCCGAGTCGGCGACCCCGCTTCAGGCCCCGTACGTCGAGGGCGCGGGCGACGGCTACCGGATGCGCATGCCGTACTGGGTCCGCGTGACCCGCCGGGGCGACCGCTGCACCGGCGCCATCTCCCCGGACGGCATCCGCTGGACCGAAGTCGGCTCCAATGGCGTCGAGTTGGGCGTCACCGCCTACTTCGGTCTCACCCTTACCTCATGCCTCGGCGTCGATGAGGACTACGCCGAGACCGGCACCGGAGCCTTCGACAACGTCAGCGTCGTCTCCCGGACCGCCGGCGAGGTCTGGTCCGTGCCCCGCCCGGCCATCGCCGCAGGCGACCTGCGGGCCACCGCGGGTGCCGACGCGGTCGAGCTGGCCTGGACCGATCCGGACCTCTCCGCCCGCTACAAGGTGCTGCGCGCCGCCGCGGCCGACGGCCCCTACGAGACGATCGCCACCGGCATCGGCGCGGTCGGCTTCGGCACCCGCGTCCGCTACGCCGACGCCACCGGCACACCCGGCACGACGTACCACTACGCCGTCGCCAAGACCAACTGCGCCGGACGCGGCCCCCTGTCGGAGTCCGCCACGTCGACGATGCCGACACCCGCCAAGCCGCAACTCACCTCCGTCACCACGGCGTTCGCCAACAAGGGCGTGCCCTTCAAGCACCTCCTGCGCGCCTCGCACGAACCGATACGGTTCACCGCGGACGGGCTGCCCGACGGCCTGCGCGTCGACCGGCGCACCGGCCTCATCTCCGGAACACCCACGCAGTCGGGCGAGTTCGAGGTCACCACCACGGCGGGCAACGCCGCCGGAGACGCCACCGGCACCCTGACCCTCACGGTCGGCACCCCGCCGCCCGCTCCCTGGACCTACGGCGACCTGGGCGACGTCGTCCTCGACGACCGCGCCTACGGCACCCTCGGCGTGGTCGTCGTCCGCACCCCCGGCAGCACCTCCCACGAGGACGGGACCTTCGTGGTGCGGGGCGCCGGGACCGACCTCACCGTCAACAACCAGGGCATGACGGGCCAGTTCGTACGACGGCCCGTCATCGGTGACTGCGAGGTCACCGCCCGTCTCGTCTCCCGCGCCGGAGCCACCGGTGACCGGGTCGGCCTGCTCATGGCCAAGTCCCTGTCGCCGTTCGACCAGGCGGCCGGGACGATCGTCACCGGCGGCACGAGCGCCCAGCTGATGCTGCGCACGACCGTCGCCGGCCGGTCCACCTTCACGGGCAACGCGGCGGTCACCGCCCCCTGCCTGCTGCGGCTGAAGCGCACCGGGACGCACTTCACCGCATCCGTCTCGTCCGACGACGGCGCCACCTGGACCCCCCTCGCCGAGGGAGACATCCCCGGCTTCGGTGACGCCCCCTACTACGTGGGCCTCGTGGTCTGCTCCCGCAGCCCCCTGACCCACAGCACCACCGAGTTCGACGAGGTGAGCATCACCCCCATGTAATCCTCCACGGATCGGAGAACCCCACATGAGCCGCACTTCCCCCCACACGCACCACGAGAGCGGCGCAGTGAGCCGCCGCGGTCTGCTCAAGACCGCCGGCGGCCTCACCGCGGCCCTCGCCCTCGGCGCCACCGCCACCACGGCGGACGCGGCCCCGGCGACCTTCACCCACCCCGGCATGCTGCACAACTGGGGCGACATCAACCGGGCCAAGGTCCGGGTCGCCGCGGGCGACGACCCCTGGCTGTCCGGCTGGAACAAACTGAGGGAGAACCCCCACTCCCAGTCCACCTGGACCGCCAGGCCGCAGTCCGTCGTCTACCGGGGATCGGGCACCCCCGAGAACTACTCGCTCCTCTACAACGACATCGCCGCCGCCTACCAGAACGCCCTGCGCTGGCAGGTCGCCGGCACCGCCGCGAACGGCGACTGCGCCGTGCGCATCCTCAACGCCTGGGCGAACACGCTCACATCCATCCAGGGCACCGCCGACCGGTTCCTCGCCGCGGGCATCTACGGCTGGCAGCTCGCCAACGCCGCCGAACTCATGCGCGGCTACGCCGGGTTCGACCTGAACAAGTTCAAGCAGATGATGCTGAACGTGTTCTACCCGATGAACAACAGCTTCCTGACCAACCACAACGACGCCTGCATCACCAACTACTGGGCCAACTGGGACCTGTGCAACATGGCCTCGATCATGGCCATCGGGATCCTGTGCGACGACGGCGCCAAGTACGACCAGGCCGTCAACTACTTCAAGAACGGCGGCGGCAACGGCCAGATCCAGCGGGCGGTGCCGTTCCTGTACCCCAACGTGGAGGGCTACGCCCTCGGCCAGTGGCAGGAGTCCGGCCGCGACCAGGGCCACACCATCATGGGCATGGGCCAGATGGGCGCGATCTGCGAGATGGCCTGGAACCAGGGAGAGGACCTCTACTCGTACGACGGCCGCCGCTTCATGAAGGCCGCCCAGTACGTCGCCAAGTACAACCTGAACATGAACGTGCCCTTCACCACCTACACCTGGGGCAGCGGCCAGAACTGCTCCCAGCAGTCGCACACTGCGATCAGCTCCATCTCCCGCGGCCAGCCCCGCCCGGTGTGGGCGATGCTCCACTACCACTACGGCCGCCGCCTGCTCCTCGACGACAAGTACATCGCCCAGATGTGCTTCTCCGCCCCCGCCGAGGGCGGAGGAGGCGACTACGGCACCACCAGCGGCGGCTTCGACCAGCTCGGGTTCGGCACGCTGATGTACGCCAAATAGCGGTCAAACCGGCTCGTGCACCGGAATACCGGTGGACCATGGGGTGCTCCGGTAGCACCGGTGCACGAGCGCGGCGAAGGGCTGGTGGGCGTATGACGGCAGGCCAGACGGACCCCGTGGTCAGGAGCCCGTACGGGGCCGTACGCGGCAGGTGCGAGCAGGGAGTCGCGGTGTTCCGCGGCATTCCCTACGCGGCACCCCCCTTCGGCCCCCGCCGCTTCCGCCCACCCGTACCCCTCCCGCCCTGGGACGGCGTCCGCGACGCCGGCGCCTTCGGCCCCACCCCGCCGAAACCCCCGTACTCCGAGGCCTTCGCGCACTACCTGTCCGACCCGGTCGTGCCGGGCGACGACTGCCTCAACCTCAACATCTGGACCCCGCAACCCGACCCCGGAGCCCGGCTCCCCGTCCTCGTCTGGCTGCACGGCGGCGCCCTGACCAGGGGTTCGTCCGCCGTGCCCGTCTATGACGGCCATGCCTTCGCCCGCGACGGCGTGGTCTGTGTCTCGATCAACTACCGGCTGGGTGTCGAAGGCTACGGACTGTTCCCGGACATGCCCCCGAATCCCGGTCTGCGCGACCAGATCGCCGCCCTGACCTGGGTGCACGAGGCCATCGAGGCCTTCGGCGGCGACCCCGGCCGCATCACCCTCTTCGGCCAGTCCGCCGGGGCGATCAGCATCGGCGCCCTCATCGCCGCCCCGCAGACCCAGGGGCTGGTCCGGCGGGCGGTCCTCCAGAGCGGGCCGCCCGAGGCGTCCGAGCGGGCCAAGGTACGGCGGATGGTGCGCCGTATGGCCTCACGGCTGAAGATTCCCGCCACCGCCGAGGCCTTCGCCGCCGTCGACCGCGATCTGCTGCTGCACACCCAGGCCGAGGTGGGCAAGCTCAGCAGCCCGGTGGTCGGCGGCCCCGCCTTCGGCATCGTCATCGACAGCGACACCGTCCCGCGCGACCCCCTGGAGGCCCTCACCGAGGGCGGCGCCGCCCCGGGCGTCGAGCTGATGATGGGCTGGACCCGCGACGAGTACCGGCTGTGGCTGGTCCCGGGCGGGCTCCTGGACCGCGTCGACCGCCTCGGAGCCGTCGCCTTCGCGGGCGCCATGGCCCGCTGCCACCGCGGCAGCGAGGTCCCGCGCGGCTACCGCGCGCTGCACCCCGAGGCGGGCACGGCGGAAATCGTCGGCCAGCTGGTCACCGACCACCTCCTCCGCATCCCCCTGCACCAGCTGGCCGACGCCCGAACGGAACCGTCGTACGTCTACGAGTTCGCCTGGCCCTCGAATCTCCCCGACCTCGGCTCCTGCCACGCGCTGGAGCTCGGCTTCGTCTTCGACACCGGTCAGGCCCCGGAGTCCCGCAAACTGGCCGGAGAAGGCGCCCCGCAGGAGCTGGCCGACGAGATACACGCCGCGTGGGTGCGCTTCGCCTCGGACGGCGACCCGGGCTGGGAACGCT
>NZ_DF968235.1:0-29119 GCF_001270025.1 Streptomyces azureus
AAGCTAAGCCTTACAGCGCCGATGGTACTGCAGGGGGGACCCTGTGGGAGAGTAGGACGCCGCCGAACTCCTTTTAGAGCTCTGGCTCTTGGGCACACAGCCCGAGAGCCAGAGCTTTTTTGCGTTGAGGTAAGGTCAGGGAGCATCGTTGGCTCGTTTCCCACAGGAGGCCCCCGGGTGGAGGTTCAGGAGACTCGCGTCCAGACGGACCGTGTGCTCACCATCCCGAACATCCTCAGTATGGCGCGCCTCGTCGGCGTGCCCCTCTTCCTGTGGCTGATTCTGCGTCCTGAGTTCGGTGGGCCCCAGAGTGACGGCTGGGCCCTTCTGGTACTGGCCCTCAGCGGCGTCAGTGACTACCTGGACGGCAAGCTCGCGCGGCGCTGGAACCAGATCAGCAGCCTCGGCCGGCTTCTCGATCCCGCGGCCGACCGGCTCTACATTCTCTCGACTTTGGTTGGTCTCACGTGGCGAGAGATTCTGCCCCTCTGGTTGACCGCTGCACTTCTGGCGCGGGAGCTGGTTCTGCTGGTGATGGTGGGCATCCTCCGCCGGCACGGCTATCCGCCCCCCCAGGTGAACTTCCTGGGCAAGGCCGCCACCTTCAACTTGATGTATGCCTTCCCGCTGCTCCTGCTCAGTGACGGAAGTGGTTGGATCTCGTCACTGGCTGCTATTTTCGGATGGGCGTTCGCTGGATGGGGTACAACGCTGTACTGGTGGGCAGGAGTCCTCTACGTGGTACAAGTCCGCCGCCTGGTCCGTGCGGACGCCATGCCCGATTGAACTCGCGGATTGCTCCCACCGAAGCGGTGCGTTGGCCCGTGGTGCAAAAGTGCGGGACAATCCTCGCGGGGGAAGTCGGCTAGACCGTCGTCTCTTAGAGGAGGACGCTTCCGACATGAAGGCCGTCGTGATGGCCGGAGGCGAAGGCACGCGCCTTCGCCCCATGACCTCAAGCATGCCCAAGCCGCTCCTGCCCGTGGCCAACCGCCCGATCATGGAGCATGTGCTGCGGCTGCTCAAAAGGCATGGGCTCAACGAAACAGTCGTAACTGTCCAGTTCCTGGCCTCGCTCGTCAAGAACTACTTCGGTGACGGCGAAGAGCTCGGCATGGAGCTCACCTATGCCAATGAGGAGAAGCCACTCGGTACCGCCGGAAGCGTCAAGAATGCCGAAGAGGCGTTGAAGGACGATGCCTTCCTCGTCATCTCAGGCGATGCGCTGACGGATTTCGACCTCACCGAGCTCATCAACTTCCACAAGGAGAAGGGTGCACTGGTCACGGTCTGTCTGACGCGTGTGCCCAATCCGCTGGAATTCGGC
The DNA here is from genome assembly GCF_001270025.1 of Streptomyces azureus. Classification (NCBI taxonomy): domain Bacteria; kingdom Bacillati; phylum Actinomycetota; class Actinomycetes; order Kitasatosporales; family Streptomycetaceae; genus Streptomyces; species Streptomyces azureus. The sequence goes on from NZ_DF968235.1 coordinate 1,328, forward strand.
ATCACCATTGTCGACGAGGAAGGCAAGGTGGAGCGCTTCCTCGAGAAGCCCACCTGGGGCCAGGTCTTCTCCGACACCGTGAACACCGGCATCTATGTGATGGAGCCCGAGGTCTTCGACTATGTCGAGCCCGATGTGCCCGTCGACTGGTCCGGCGATGTCTTCCCGCAGTTGATGAAGGAAGGCAAGCCGGTCTACGGCTATGTGGCCGAGGGGTACTGGGAGGACGTCGGCACGCACGAGAGCTATGTGAAGGCGCAGGCCGACGTCCTGGAGGGCAAGGTCGACGTCGACATCGACGGGTTCGAGATCTCCGCCGGGGTGTGGGTCGCCGAGGGGGCGGAGGTCCATCCTGACGCCGTGCTCCGCGGGCCCCTTTACATCGGGGACTACGCCAAGGTCGAGGCAGGCGCCGAAATCCGTGAGCACACCGTCGTGGGCTCCAACGTGGTCGTCAAGAGCGGCGCTTTTCTGCACAAGGCCGTCGTTCACGACAACGTCTACGTGGGGCCGCACAGCAATCTGCGTGGCTGCGTGGTCGGAAAGAACACGGACATCATGCGCGCGGCGCGGATCGAGGACGGGGCGGTCATCGGTGATGAGTGCCTGATCGGTGAAGAATCGATCGTCCAGGGCAATGTGCGGGTCTATCCGTTCAAGACCATCGAAGCCGGCGCCTTCGTCAATACCTCAGTCATCTGGGAATCCAGGGGACAGGCACACCTCTTCGGTGCCCGGGGTGTGTCCGGAATCCTGAACGTGGAGATCACGCCGGAGCTGGCGGTACGGCTTGCCGGCGCCTATGCGACGACCCTGAAGAAGGGCTCGACCGTCACCACGGCCCGCGACCACTCACGTGGTGCCCGCGCGCTGAAGCGGGCGGTGATCTCCGCGTTGCAGGCCAGTGCCATCGACGTACGGGACCTGGAGAACGTGCCGCTGCCGGTGGCCCGGCAGCAGACGGCGCGAGGCAGTGCGGGCGGGATCATGATCCGGACCACGCCCGGGGTGCAGGATTCCGTCGACATCATGTTCTTCGACGGGCAGGGCGCGGACCTGTCGCAGGGCAGCCAGCGGAAGCTGGACCGGGTGTTCGCGCGGCAGGAGTACCGGCGTGCGTTCCCCGGGGAGATCGGTGACCTGCACTTCCCGGCGAGTGTCTTCGATTCGTACACCGGGTCGCTGCTGCGGAACGTCGACACGACCGGGATCGCGGACTCCGGCCTGAAGGTGGTCGTGGACGCGTCCAACGGAAGTGCGGGACTCGTGCTGCCGAGCCTGCTCGGGAAGCTCGGCGTCGACTCGCTGACGATCAATCCCGGTCTCGACGAGTCCAGGCCGACGGAGACGGCCGACATGCGGCGGTCGGGGATGGTGCGTCTCGGGGAGATCGTGGCGTCCTCGGGGGCCGCGTTCGGGGTGCGGTTCGATCCCGTCGGTGAGCGGCTGTCCCTCGTCGACGAGAAGGGGCGCATCATCGAGGACGACCGGGCGCTGCTCGTGATGCTCGATCTCATCGCGGCCGAGCGGCGCAGCGGCCGGGTCGCGCTGCCGGTGACCACGACCCGGATCGCCGAGCAGGTGGCGGCGTACCACGGGACCCAGGTCGAGTGGACGACCACGTCTCCCGACGACCTCACGCGCGTCGGCGGTGAGGAAGGGACGATCTTCGGCGGCGACGGCAAGGGAGGCTTCATCGTCCCCGAGTTCAGCAGCGTGTACGACGCCACTGCGGCCTTCGTACGGCTCATCGGACTCGTGGCGCGGACGCAGCTCACGCTCAGCCAGATCGACGCGCGGATCCCGCGGGCGCACGTCCTGAAGCGGGACCTGGCGACTCCGTGGGCGGTCAAGGGGCTCGTGATGCGGCGGGTCGTCGAGGCGGCCGGAGACCGGTTCGTGGACACCACGGACGGCGTGCGTGTGGTGGAGACGGACGGCCGCTGGGTGATGGTGCTGCCCGACCCGGCCGAGGCCGTCACCCACCTGTGGGCCGAGGGCCCGGACGACGCCTCCGCGCAGGCCCTGCTGGACGAGTGGTCGGCGGTCGTGGACAGCGCCGGCCGGTAGAACGGCCTGCACGCCTGCGTGCCGGACAAGTGTCCCCAACGGGGCCTGTCCGGCCCGCCGGTGGGGCCGTTCGGAGGTAGCGGCCCCGACGTGCGACGATGTGCGGCATGCCGCAGCAACCCCCCATTCGGAGCACACCGACGCGGCCCAGGCGCCCGGACGCGTCCATGTCGTTGCTCACCAACGTCATGGACCACAGCCTCGACGACGGCTACGCCGAGGCTGCCGCGCGGAAGAAGGCCGCGGGCGACGCCGGCATGCCGAAGACGCTCAGGGCGAAGCTGGGGCTTGCCGCCGGCCTGGTGCTCGCGGCCCTCGTCGTGACCGTGGGAGCGGCGCAGGCGCGGGTCGCCGCTCCGGTCGTCGCCAAGGAGCGCGAGGAACTGGTCGACCGGATCGACCGGGAGACCGAGGCGGCGGACAAGCTGGAGGACTCCGTCGACCGGCTGCGCGAGGACGTGAGTGCCCGACAACGGGAGGCGCTGAAGCACAGCGGTGGCAGCGCCGAGTCCGAGATCGTGGGCATCCTGTCGGGCGCCACGGCGGTGCACGGCCCTGGCGTGAAGCTGGTGGTGAACGATGCCAAGGACGCCGGCACGGGCGGTGACGGCGACCCGCGCGAGACCACCGGCTTCTCCGACACCGGCCGGGTGCGCGACCGGGACATGCAGCGCGTGGTCAACGGACTGTGGGAGTCGGGCGCCGAGGCCGTCTCGATCAACGGGCAGCGGCTGACGGCGCTGTCCGCGATCAGGGCCGCGGGGGACGCGATACTGGTCGACAACAAGCCGCTGGTGCCGCCGTACACGGTGCTCGCGGTGGGGGACGGTCAGCGGCTGAGCACTCGGTTCCAGAACAGCGCGGATGGGCTGTATCTGGACGCGCTCCAGGAGAGCTACGGCGTCAGGACAGCCATCTCCGTGGAGGACGACCTCCGGCTGCCCGCCGCGCCGAGTGTGATCGTACGTACAGCACAGCCGAGCACTGAGAAGAGCGAGAAGGGCACATCGTGATCGCCGTACTGGGCCTCGTCGTGGGAGTCGTGGCCGGCCTGTTGGTCCGGCCTGAGGTTCCGGCGGTGGTCGAGCCTTATCTGCCGATCGCTGTCGTGGCGGCGCTCGACGCCGTCTTCGGCGGTCTGCGGGCCATGCTCGACGGCATCTTCGACGACAAGGTCTTCGTGGTGTCGTTCCTGTCGAACGTGGTGGTGGCCGCGTTGATCGTGTTCCTGGGGGACAAGCTGGGCGTGGGTGCCCAGCTGTCCACCGGTGTGGTGGTCGTCCTCGGTATCCGGATCTTCTCCAACGCCGCGGCGATCCGCCGGCACGTGTTCCGGGCGTGAGGCCGATGAGCGAGCAGGACGACAAGCGCGCCGCGGAGAACGGCGACCCGCGCGCGGACCAGCGTGGCGGGAGCGGTGAGTCCGGGAGCCGGCTGCGCAAGGAACTGCCCCAAGAGGTGCCCGCGTCGGTGCCCGCTGCCCAGGGCACCCCGGCAGCGGGAGAGGAACCGGCCCCCGAACCGGAGGCGGCCCCCGAGCCCGAGCCCGAGCCCGAGCCGCAGCTGACCGGACGGCAGCGGCTGGTGAAGGGGCTGTGGCCGCCGCGCGTCTCACGGGCCCAGCTCATCGTCGCGGTGCTGCTGTTCGGCCTCGGGTTCGGGCTGGCCGTGCAGGTGGCCTCGAACAGCGACAGTGACAGCGCGCTGCGCGGGGCGCGTCAGGAAGATCTTGTCCGCATCCTCGATGAACTGGATGACCGCACGCAGCGTCTTGAGGACGAGAAGCAGGGCCTCGAGAAGCAGCGCGACGAGCTGGAGAACAGCTCGGACCAGGCCGAAGAGGCCCGGAAGCAGACCATCGAGAAGGAGAGGCAACTCGGCATCCTGGCGGGCACGGTGGCCGCGCAGGGGCCCGGCATCACCATGACCATCGAGGACAAGAAGGGGACGGTCGAGGCGGACATGCTGCTCGACGCGATCCAGGAACTGCGCGCGGCGGGTGCCGAGGCGATCCAGGTGAACGGCGTGCGGGTCGTCGCAGGCACGTTTCTGACGGACTCGGGCCGGGGCGTGGGCGTCGACGGGAACAAGATCAACGCGCCCTATCGTTTCAAGGTCATCGGCAAGCCGCAGGACCTCGAGCCGGCGCTCAACATCCCCGGAGGCGTGGTGCAGACTCTCGAGAAGGAACAGGCCACGGCCACCATCGAGCGGTCGACCAAGATCGTTGTGGACGCCTTGCGGGCGGTGAAGCGGCCTGACTACGCTCGGTCGTCCTCCCAGTGAACCGGGGGTGCATGGGCGACGTTCGGCGAGGGCATGAGGTTGCGGGGGGTCGGCGCACCGATTGGGTGGTGCGTGGTGGAAACTGTCTGGTGCAGACGGACGTTGTCAGGATGTCCGGGTCGGCCAGAGTGTTCAGTCAGGGTTCGTCCTGCCCCACGGGCGGGTCTGTTTCGGTCAAGGGGAATCGCCCGTGAAGTTGTTTGCGAAGTTGTTCGGCAAGAGCGCGCGAGAGGGCAGCGACAACGCTACCGCTCGCCATCGCGCACAGCCTGACGCGGAGGGCCAGCGGCCGCTGTTCCGGGACCAGGTCGGTGGCCCGGGCGGTGACATTTCCGGAGGTCAGGGCGCGCCGTCGGTTGACCCTGCGCAGCCCGGCGGCATAGGTTTCGGGCAACCGTCAACCTCAGGTGCGGGTGGTGGGTTTTCCGACCCGTATGCGTCCAATGCCCCCGGTGGGCAGCCGCGGCAGGAGGATCCGATGTCGGCCCTGGTGTGTACGAGGTGCGGTAACCGCAACGCGGAGAACAGCCGCTTCTGCTCCAACTGCGGCGCGCCGCTGCGGGCCGGAGCGGCGGCGGAGCGTCCGTCCGAGACGACCTCCACGATCTCCATCTCCGGTCTCGAGGCCTACGACAGCGAGACCACCGGCCAGACGCCGATGCCGACGCTGTCCCCCGAGGCGCAGGCGGCCGTCGACGCGCTGCCGCTGGGCTCCGCGCTTCTGGTCGTGCGCCGGGGGCCGAACTCGGGCAGCCGTTTCCTGCTGGACGGCGATCTGACCACGGCCGGGCGTCATCCGCAGAGCGACATCTTCCTGGACGACGTGACGGTCTCCCGGCGGCATGTGGAGTTCCGCCGAGGCCAGGACGGTTCGTTCACGGTGGCCGACGTGGGCAGCCTGAACGGCACGTACGTGAACCGCGAGCGGATCGACCAGGTCGCCCTGAACAACGGCGACGAGGTGCAGATCGGCAAGTACCGGCTGGTCTTCTACGCCAGCCAGCGGGGCTACTGACCGGATCCGTCCGGGGAACCCCGCGAAGGTCCGTCCGTCAGGGAAGGTCCATGCTTCAAACACCGAGCGGCGGTGCCGGGCACGGCGCCGCCGCCACGGACAGGCTGATGAGCATCGGCACGGTGCTGAACGCACTGCGCGACGAGTTTCCCGAAGTCACCATCTCCAAGATCCGTTTCCTGGAGGCGGAGGGGCTCATCGAGCCGCAGCGGACCCCGTCGGGGTATCGCAAGTTCAGCGCACACGACGTCGAGCGTCTCGGTCACGTCTTGAGGATGCAGCGGGACCACTATCTGCCCCTGAAGGTGATCCGCGAACACCTGGAGGCCATGGAGCGCGGTGAGGCCGTCCAGCTGCCGGCGCTGGGACGTCAGCGTGACGGCGACATCGTGCCCGAGTCTCCCGAGGCGCCCACGGCGGCCAGAATCGGGCGCGAGGAGCTGCTCGCCGCCGCCGGTGTCGGTGAGGAGGAGCTCGGGGAGTGGGAGTCGTACGGGCTCGTCACCCCACTGGAGGGCGGGGTGTACGACGCGGAGGCGGCCACGGTGGCCTCGCTGATCGCCGAGCTGGGGCGGTTCGGGATCGAGCCGCGGCACCTGCGGGTGATGAAGGCCGCCGCCGATCGCGAAGCCGGGCTCGTGGACCAGGTGGTGGCCCCGTTGAAGCGGCACCGGAACCCGCAGACCAGGGCTCATGCGGAGGACCGCACCAAGGAGCTGGCGGGGCTCACGGTGAAGCTGCACGCCGCGCTTGTGCAGACGGCGCTCGGGGTGCGACTGCCCTGAGACGGCTGGTCGCGGAGGGCCGGATCAGGCGCCCGTTCCCGGCCCGACTACCCAAACATCCCGAGCACGGCCTAGGGTTACTGTGTGAACGAGCTCGATGTCGTAGGTGTCCGGGTGGAAATGCCCTCCAACCAACCGATCGTGCTGCTGCGTGAAGTGGGAGGCGACCGTTACCTCCCCATCTGGATCGGACCGGGGGAGGCGACGGCGATCGCCTTCGCCCAGCAGGGCATGGCTCCTGCGCGGCCACTGACCCACGACCTGTTCAAGGACGTGCTGGAAGCCGTCGGTCAGGAGCTCACGGAAGTGCGCATCACGGACCTGCGTGAGGGCGTCTTCTACGCGGAGCTGGTCTTCGCCAGTGGCGTCGAGGTGAGCGCCCGCCCGTCCGACGCCATAGCGCTGGCCCTGCGCACCGGTACGCCGATCTACGGCAGTGACACGGTGCTCGACGACGCCGGTATCGCGATCCCGGACGAGCAGGAGGACGAGGTGGAGAAGTTCCGCGAGTTCCTCGACCAGATCTCCCCGGAGGACTTCGGCAGCAGCAGCCAGTGAGCTCCGGCTTCCGGCAAGAGCCGGATGGCGGGGAGAATCAGTGGTCGGTGAGACGTCTGGGCGGCCCGGCGGACGATGTGGTCCGCGGCAGGGCCGCCCGCCGCATGTGCGGCGGGCGAATTGCCCGCATGTGCCTCAGGCGAGTGAAAGCGTCACGCGGCCCGTATCGGAGGCATTCGGCTAGCCTTTCCCCGCGGCGGGGCACGGGAAACCACTCTTAGGGTGATTATCACTCGGCGTGGCGAGTGTGGCGATCGTTGACGCGCCCCTGGTGACTGCCTACCGTCGAGAAGGCAGGTCAAGGACGGAGGTCGGCGTGAGAAGCAGCGGCGACGGTACGGCTGGGGGTGGCCCCGAGCGCAGTCTCAGGGCGAGCGGTCCGTACCCTCCCCCGGGCTCACGACTCCGCCAGAGCGGGGGGTGTCCCCAGCCCGGCGGCGTGGCAGATCACGCTCCGCAGCGACCGACGGCCGTGCCGAGCATCGGAGGGACGACTTCCATGGCGTCCGAGCAGATCGGCTATCGCGGGCCAACGGCCTGCGCGGCTGCCGGTATCACCTACCGGCAGCTGGACTACTGGGCCCGCACGGGCCTCGTCGAGCCGAGCGTGCGTCCCGCCTACGGGTCGGGAACGCAGCGGCTGTACAGCTTCCGGGACGTCGTCGTCCTGAAGATCGTCAAGAGGTTCCTCGACACCGGGGTGTCGCTCCAGAACATCCGCACGGCCGTCAAGCATCTCAGGGAACGCGGTTTCCGCGACCTGGAGCGGATGACGCTGATGAGTGACGGGGCGACGGTCTACGAGTGCACCTCACCGGACGAGGTCCATGCCCTGCTGCAAGGGGGCCAGGGTGTCTTCGGGATCGCCGTGGGCGTGGTGTGGCGCGATGTCGAGAGCGCGCTGTCCCAGCTGCACGGGGAGCGGGTCGACACCGGGGAGACGCTGGTCGGGCCCAACCCGGCGGACGAGCTGGCGCGGCGGCGGAATCGGGCCGTTTGAGCCGCCCGGCGGTGCGGTGCCCTGGCGGCCGTTACGGGCGGGACGTTTCCGCACGGGACTGCAAGAGGTTTCCCTCAGGGCGTCAGGGCGGTTGTCCGGGGCGTTGTCAGTGGCGTAGGGCAGCATCGGAGATGTGAGAACCGCGCCCACGATCCTGCATCTCGACATGGATGCCTTCTTCGCCTCGGTGGAGCAGGCGTCCAAGCCGAGTCTGCGCGGGAAGGCCGTGGTCGTGGGCGGGCTGGGGCCGCGGGGCGTCGTGGCCACGGCGTCGTACGAGGCCAGGGTCTTCGGTGTGCATTCGGCGATGCCGATGGGGCAGGCCAGGCGTCTCGCGCCCAACGCCGCGTATCTCGTGCCGCGCTTCGGGTTCTACAAGGCGATCAGCGAGCGGGTGATGGAGCTGCTGCGGGCGTTGTCGCCGCTGGTGGAGCCGCTGAGCCTGGACGAGGCGTTCGTGGACCTGGAGGCCGGGGGAGCGGCCTGGGACGAGCAGTCGGCGCGGCTGGTCGGGGCGCGGCTGCGCGCGGACATACGGGCCGTCACCGGGCTCACGGGGTCGGTCGGGCTCGCCGCCTCCAAGATGCTCGCGAAAATCGCCTCGGAGCAGGCCAAGCCCGACGGGCTGGTGGTGATCGAGCCGGGGACCGAGCGGGCGATGCTCGGTCCGATGTCGGTGCGGACACTGCCGGGGGTCGGGCCGGCGACGGGCGACCACCTGCGGCGGGCCGGGATCACCACGATCGAGGAGATCGTCGAGGCGGGCGAGGACGAAATGGTCCGGCTGCTGGGAAAGTCGCACGGGCACGGCCTCTACGCCATGGCGCTCGCGCGGGACGACCGGCCCGTGGTGGCGGAGCGGGAGGCGAAGTCGGTGTCGGTCGAGGACACCTACGACGTGGACATCCACGACCGGGTGCGGGTCGGCCTCGAGGTGCAGCGGCTCGCCGACCGGTGCGTGCGGCGGCTGCGCGGGGCCGGCCTGTCCGGGCGGACGATCGTGCTGAAGGTGCGGCGGTACGACTTCTCGACGCTCACCCGGTCCGAGACGCTGCGCGGGCCGACGGACGATCCCGGGGTGATCCGCGAGGCGGCGGCCCGGTTGCTCGACTCGGTCGACACGACGGGCGGTGTGCGGCTGCTCGGGGTGGGCGTCAGCGGGCTCGCCGACTACACGCAGGAGGATCTCTTCGCGCAGGCGGCGGGGGAGCGGACGCCGGGGCAGGGGCCGGTCGAGGAGCCTGCCGTGGCGCCGGCCGAGGAGCAGCCGGCGCTCGCCGAGCGGCTGTGGCCGGCCGGGCACGACGTACGGCACGCCGCGTTCGGGCACGGGTGGGTGCAGGGCAGCGGTCTGGGGCGGGTCACCGTGCGGTTCGAGACGCCCGGCTCGGAGCCCGGGCGGGTGCGCACCTTCCGGGTCGACGATCCGGATCTGGAACCGGCGGATCCGTTGCCGCTGGTGTTATCGAGACCGGAGGACAGCGGCGGGCCGGAGGGCGCGTCCGGAGCTGTGGGGCTGCGGTCCACTGCCCCTTAGACGCCTGGACGGCTGGCAGTTGGACGGCTTGCCGGGGCTTCAGGCCGTCTCGTCCGTGCCTGCCAGTTTGCCGTAGTCGTGGTCCGCGAGCGGGGGAGGTGCGGCGACGTCCAGGCCGTAGTGGTGGTAGAGCTGGAGTTCCTGTTCCGGGGAGAGGTGGCGGCCCACGCCGAAGTCGGGGGCGTCTTTGATCAGGGCGCGGTCGAAGGGCACGTGGAGGGCGCCGTCAATCAGTTCACTCGGCTCGAGTGGGACGAAAGCGTCCCTGCTGAACAGGCCGGTCCGTATGGCCGCCCACTCCGGCTCGCCGGTGGCGTCGTCGAGGTAGACCTCGTCGATCGTGCCGATCCTGGTTCCGTTGCGGTCGAACGCCTTGCGGCCGATCAGGTTGCGCGGATCGATATCGGTTCGCACGGGCCCTCCACATGGTCGCAACTCATCCGTAAGCACTACAAAACGGCACAATCGGAGAAGCGGCCACTCGAAGGTTCGTGCGTTGACCGCGCTGGTACGCTGGCAGCGGCTGCTGACCCCGTGCGGGAGAGTCCTCCAGACACCATCGGAGGCGCCGAAGGAGCAAATCCTCCCCGGAATCTCTCAGGCTCACGTACCGCACGGACGAGGTCACTCTGGAAAGCAGGGCGGGTGTCGACGGCTTCCGCTCTCACCGACGGTGAAAGCCGGAGGCCTTCGGGCGATCCGGTGAAGCTCTCAGGTCGAGATGACAGAGGGGGAGGCCGTTCGGGTACCCGTGCCGTGGTGCCCCTCGAAGGTCGTGTCAGACCAGGAGGCCTCCGCAAATGACCGCCCATCGCATTCCGCTCTCCGAGCTCGAAGAGGCAGTTCCCTTCGAGCAGCGCCACATCGGCCCCGACCACGAGGCCCGCGCCAAGATGCTCGCGCAGGTCGGCTACGGCTCGCTGGACGAGCTCACGGCCGCCGCGGTCCCGGCCGTGATCAAGAGCGCCGAGGCGCTGGACCTGCCGGGCGCCCGCAGCGAGGCCGAGGTGATCGCCGAGCTGCGCTCCCTCGCCGACCGCAACCAGGTCCTCGGCTCCATGATCGGGCTCGGGTACTACGGCACGTTCACGCCGCCGGTCATCATGCGCAACGTCATGGAGAACCCGGCCTGGTACACGGCCTACACGCCGTACCAGCCGGAGATCTCGCAGGGACGGCTCGAGGCGCTGCTCAACTTCCAGACCATGGTCGCCGACCTCACCGGACTGCCCACCTCCGGTGCCTCGCTGCTCGACGAGGGCACCGCGGCCGCTGAGGCCATGGCCCTGTCGCGGCGGCTCGGCAAGAACAAGAGGGGCCTGTTCCTGGTCGATGCGGACGCGCTGCCGCAGACCATCGCCGTGATCCAGACCCGGGCAGAGCCGGCCGGCGTCGAGGTCGTCGTCGCCGACCTCGGTGAGGGCATCCCCGCCGAGATCGCCGAGCGCGAGATCAATGGCGTGCTGATCCAGTACCCGGGCGCCTCCGGAGCCGTTCGGGACATCAAGCCGGTCATCGACCAGGCGCACGAGCTCGGGGCGCTCGTCACCGTCGCCGCCGATCTGCTCGCGCTGACGCTGCTGAAGTCGCCCGGTGAGCTCGGCGCGGACATCGCCGTCGGGACGACGCAGCGCTTCGGTGTGCCGATGGGCTTCGGCGGTCCGCATGCCGGCTACATGGCGGTCAAGGAGAAGATGGCGCGCAGCCTGCCCGGGCGGCTCGTCGGCGTGTCCGTGGACGCCGACGGCAACAAGGCCTACCGGCTGGCACTGCAGACGCGTGAGCAGCACATCCGCCGTGAGAAGGCGACCAGCAACATCTGCACCGCGCAGGTGCTGCTCGCCGTCATGGCCGGCATGTACGCCGTCTACCACGGGCCGGAGGGCCTGAAGGGCATCGCGCGGCGCACCCACCGGTACGCCACGGTTCTCGCCGCCGGGCTCGCGAACGGCGGTGTCGAGGTCGTGCACGGCTCCTACTTCGACACGCTGACCGTGCGCGTCGAGGGCCGGGCCGCCGACGTCGTGGCCGCCGCGCGGGAGAACGGGGTCAACCTCCGTCTCGTCGACGCCGACCACGTCTCGATCGCCTGCGACGAGACCACCACGCGGGCCCAGCTGCGTGCCGTCTGGGCCGCCTTCGGTGTCGAGGGTGTCATCGAGGCGCTGGACGCGGCCACCGAGGACGGGCTTCCGGACGCGCTGCTGCGCACCGACGAATACATGACACACCCCGTCTTCCACCAGCACCGCTCCGAGACCGCCATGCTGCGCTACCTGCGCCGGCTGGCCGACCGCGACTACGCGCTCGACCGGGGCATGATCCCGCTGGGCTCCTGCACCATGAAGCTCAACGCGACCACGGAGATGGAGCCGGTCACCTGGCCCGAGTTCGGGCAGCTGCACCCCTTCGCGCCCGCCGAGCAGGCCGGGGGCTACCTCACGCTCATCCACGAGCTGGAGGACCGTCTCGCCGAGGTCACCGGGTACGACAAGGTGTCCCTCCAGCCGAACGCCGGGTCGCAGGGCGAGCTGGCCGGTCTGCTCGCCGTACGCGGGTACCACCGGGCCAACGGGGACGAGCAGCGCATCGTGTGCCTGATCCCGTCGTCCGCGCACGGCACCAACGCCGCCAGCGCGGTGATGGCGGGCATGAAGGTCGTCGTCGTGAAGACCGCCGAGGACGGCGAGATCGACGTCGAGGACCTGCGGGCGAAGATCGAGCAGTACCGCGACGAGCTGTCGGTGCTGATGATCACGTACCCGTCCACCCACGGTGTGTTCGAAGAGCACGTCGCCGACATCTGCGCGCAGGTGCACGAGGCGGGCGGGCAGGTCTACGTCGACGGGGCCAACCTCAACGCGCTCGTGGGGCTCGCCAAGCCGGGGCACTTCGGCGGTGACGTCTCGCACCTGAACCTGCACAAGACCTTCTGTATCCCGCACGGCGGCGGAGGTCCCGGCGTCGGCCCGGTGGCGGTGCGTGAGCACCTCGCGCCGTACCTGCCGAACCACCCGCTCCAGCCCGAGGCGGGCCCGGAGACGGGCGTCGGTCCCATCTCCGCGGCGCCGTGGGGTTCCGCCGGCATCCTGCCCATCTCCTGGGCGTACGTCCGGCTCATGGGCGGCGAGGGGCTGAAGCGGGCCACGCAGGTCGCGGTGCTCAGCGCCAACTACATCGCCAAGCGGCTGGAGCCGCACTACCCGGTGCTCTACACCGGCCCCGGCGGGCTCGTGGCGCACGAGTGCATCATCGACCTGCGGCCGCTGACCAAGGCGACCGGGGTGAGCGTCGACGACGTCGCCAAGCGGCTGATCGACTACGGCTTCCACGCGCCGACGATGTCCTTCCCGGTGGCCGGGACGCTGATGATCGAGCCGACCGAGTCGGAGGACCTGACCGAGCTGGACCGGTTCTGCGAGGCGATGATCGCCATCCGTGCGGAGATCGAGAAGGTCGGCTCCGGCGAGTGGCCCGCGGACGACAACCCGCTGCGGGGCGCCCCGCACACCGCCGGGACGCTCGCCGGGGAGTGGGAGCACGCCTACAGCCGTGAGGAGGCCGTCTTCCCGGCCGGCGTCTCGGCCGCCGACAAGTACTGGCCGCCGGTGCGCCGCATCGACCAGGCCTTCGGCGACCGGAACCTGGTCTGCTCCTGCCCGCCGCTGGACGCGTACGAGGACTAACCGGCCGGATCGGTCGTAAGGGAGGGGCTCCGCGGTGCGGGGCCCCTCCCGTCATTCGGCGGCGAGGGACACCTCGGTCGACTAGATCAGGGCGACGACGGGGGTTCCCGCCGACAGGGCGAGGTCGTCCGCGGCGTCCCTGGTGATCGCGGCGGTCAGCTCGCCGCCCTCGACGGTGACCCGGACGGACGCCATGGCGTCGCCGGTCGCGATGTCCGTGACCGTGCCGGGGAGCCGGTTGCGGATGGACAGGCCCTCGACGGGGGCGGTGGCCAGCGAGACCTCCGTCGACTTCACCAGGGCGCGCACGGCGGTGCCCGGCGCGAGACCGAGGTCGTCCGCCGCCTCTCGGGTGATCGCCGCGGTGAGGGCCTGGCCGCCGGCGAGGCGGACCCTGACCGTCGCCATGGCCTCGCCCGGCGTGACGGCGGTGACGGTGCCGGGGAGCTGGTTGCGGATGCTCAGGCTCATGGGGGCACGGTAGCCCGGTGAGTTCCTTATGCCGGGTATGCGTGCGTTTGCGTCGCCTTGACCGTCGCCCAAACCGGGGCACCGGGATGCAGGTCGAGTTCGGCCGCGGCGACCGTGGTGAGGTCGGCGGTCAGGGGGAGTTCGCCGGTGAGGTCCGCGCGGATCTGGTCGCCGTGCGTCTCCAGTCCTGCGACCTCACAGCGCCACAGGTTGCGGGCGCTGGAGCCCGTGGGGCGTTCCCGGTACAGCGTCACGGCGCCGGGCGGGAACGCCACGAAGGCCGGGCCGGAGAGCTCATCCGTGGTCGTGATGGCCGGACCCGCGTCGAGCCGGACGGTGTGGCCCTCGGCCCGTCCCCGGTAGAGGTTGAGGCCGACGAGCCGGGCGATGTAGTCCGTGCGGGGGTGGCGGGCGATGTGGGAGGGCGTGCCCTCCTGGACGACGTGGCCGTGCTCGACGACGACCAGGCGGTCCGCCAGCACCATGGCGTCCAGCGGGTCGTGTGTGACGAGGACGGCCACGGCTTCGAACTCGGCGAGGTGGCGCCGGAGCTGGGCACGCACCTCCAGACGGGTGCGGGCGTCGAGCGCGGCGAGGGGTTCGTCCAGGAGCAGCAGCCGGGGGCGGGTGGCCAGGGCCCGGGCCACGGCCACGCGCTGGGCCTGGCCGCCGGAGAGACGGCGGGGCTTGGCGCCGGCGTGGTCGGCCAGGCCCATGCGGTCCAGCCACTCGGCGGCCTGGGCACGAGCCTCGGCCTTGCTCGCGCCCCGGCAGCGCGGGCCGAAGGCGACGTTGTCCAGGGCGGTCAGATGAGGGAAAAGCAGGTAGTCCTGGAAGACGACGCCGACGGGGCGGGACTCGGGCGGCATGGCGTCCAGCCGGGTGCCGTCCAGCCGTAGGTGACCCGACGTGAGGGGCGCGAGCCCCGCGAGTGCGCGCAGGGCCGTCGTCTTGCCGGCACCGTTCGGGCCGAGCAGGGCGACGACGTCCCCGGGGGCGGCGGTGAGCGTGACGTCCAGGCGGAAGGTGCCGCGGTCGACGACGAGGTGAGCGTCGAGGCCTTCGGTGAGGACGCCGGTCGTGGTGCCGTCGAGGTCGGTCATCAGGGTTCGTCCAGGGGTCAGGAGGCCGTCATCCAGCGGTCTCGCAGTGCTGCCAGTACGGCAATGGACACCGCCAGCAGTACCAGGCTGAGGGCGATCGCCGCCGCCGGGTCGTTCTGGAGGGCCAGGTAGACCGCCAGTGGCATGGTCTGGGTGCGGCCCGGGAAGTTGCCCGCGAAGGTGATCGTCGCGCCGAACTCGCCGAGGGCCCGGGCCCAGGCCAGTACGGCACCGGCCGCGATGCCCGGCGCGATCAGCGGCAGGGTGACCCGGCGGAACGCGGTGAAGCGGGAGGCGCCCAGGGTGGTGGCCGCCTCCTCGTAGCGCGGGTCGGCGGCCCGCAGGGTGCCCTCCACGCTGATGACGAGGAACGGCATCGCCACGAACGTCTCGGCGAGGACGACACCCGTCGTGGTGAAGGGCAGGGTGATCCCGAACCAGGAGTCGAGCCACTGCCCGATGACGCCGTTGCGCCCGAAGGCGAGCAGCAGGGCCACACCGCCCACCACCGGCGGCAGCACCAGCGGCAGTGTCACCAGGGCCCGTACGAAGCCCCGGCCGGGGAACCGCGTGCGCGCCAGCAGCCAGGCCAGGGGCACGCCGACGACCAGGCTCACAACCGTCGCCGCCGTGGCGCACAGGAGTGACAACCGGAGTGCCTCCCACACCTCGGCGCTCGTCAGCTGCTCCGGGAGGCTGCGCCAGGGCGCCCGTACGAGCAGGGCGATCAGGGGCAGGAGCAGGAACGCCAGGCCGACCAGGGCGGGCACCAGCAGGGGAATCGGCACCGGCCGGGTCCTATTGCGGTGGCGATCGCGGCGGGGTCGGCTCTCCAGGGTGTCGGTCACGGCTTGAGGAACCCGGCCCGGGACAGCACCTTCTGGCCCTCGGCGGACCGCACCAGCGCGATGAACGCCTTCGCCGTCCCGGGGTTGGGGGCGTTCTCGAGCAGGGCGATCGGATAGTCGTTGACGGCCTCGGCCGACTCGGGGAAGTCCACGCCCTCCACCTTGTCACCCGCCGCCCGCACGTCGGTCTTGTAGACGACGGCGGCGTCGGCCTCCTTCAGCTCCACCTTCGTCAGGGCACTCTTGACGTCCTGTTCGTACGAGACGGGGGTGAGCTTCAGGCCGCCGGCGTCCAGCGCCTTCCGGGCGGCGGCACCGCATGGGACGCTCTCGTCGCACAGGACGACCTTCAGGCCGGGCTTGGTGAGGTCCTTCAGGGAGGAGATCCGGTCGGGGTTGCCCGGCAGCGTGGCGATCTCCAGCTGGTTGCGGACGAAGGTGGCCGGCGTGCCCGCCGCGTCCTGCTCGTCCGTCACGATCGCCATGGTCTTGGTGCTGGCGGCGGCGAAGACATCGGCCGGGGCGCCGCCGGTGATGCTGGCGGCGAGGGTGTCGCTGCCGCCGAAGTTGAAGGTGACCTTCGTGCCCGGGTGCTCCTTCTCGAACTGCTTGCCCAGGGTCTTGAAGCTCTCCTCGAGGGAGGCGGCGGCGAAGACGGTGACCGTGCCGGAGGGTTTCGCCGAGGAGGAGCCCGCGCTCGTGCCCGGGTCGGACGAGGAGCAGGCGCTCAGAGTCAGCAGCGCGGACGCGGACGCGCCGGCGGCCTGGAGGATCCGGCGTGTCCGGTGCGCGGAACGGGTCATCTCGGGGCCACTCCCTCTGTGGGCGGATGGAGACGAGCCCACAGGGCCCCTCCGGTACGCCGATCATACTGGTGCATCTGCGAGGCAGGAGATTGCCGTGGCATCGCATGAGCCAGGGCGAGTGGGTCCCTGGGTGTGTATGTGCGTTCCTGAGGTCCTCAGGTCCGGTCGATGTGGACGTTCGTCGACTTCACGCGGGCCGTCGCCTCCATGCCGACCTCCAGGCCCAGTTCCTCGACGGCCTCGCGGGTGAGCAGGGAGACCAGGCGGTGCGGGCCGGCCTGGATCTCCACCTGGGCGGCCACGTCACCGAGCTTGATGGCGGTGACGATGCCGGGGAAGGCGTTCCGTGCCGAGGTGTACGGAGTGTCCTCCTCGGCGGTGCCGGACCTGGCGAGTTCCACCGAGAACGCGGCGAGATCCCGTCCGTCGACGAGCCGCCGCCCGGCCTCGTCGCGGTGGGTGGTGATGCGGCCCGCGTCCGCCCAGCGCCGGGCGGTGTCCGGGCTCACGCCGAGCAGTCGTGCTGCCTGGCCGATCGTGTAGGACTGCATGCCGGTCACGATAGGGGCGCGGGGCGGGAACGGCGGATGCGGGGTTGGCCGTTGGGTATAACGCGATATAGCGTTAGTCGTCGCGTGGGTGGGCCGGGTGCCGCGCCCGGAGAGATCGGGGAGATGTGATGGCGGGGGAGCTCTCGCCTACCGTCGGACCGCTCGAGATGAGGGCCTCGCACGCGGACCGGGACCGGATCGTGGACGTGCTGCGCGTCGCCGCGGGTGATGGCCGGCTGACCTTGGAGGAGCTCGACGAGCGGCTGGAGGCGGCGTTGTCCGCCCGTACGGTGGGCGAACTCGCCGTGCTGACCGCGGATCTGCCCGAGGTGGTGGGCGAGGCTTCCGTCGAGGCCCAAGAGGTCCTCCGGATCGAGCAGGAGGGGTCCTCGACCCGGCGTGGTGAGGGCTGGGTGGTGCCGCGGCGGCTGGAGATCCGGTCGGCGTGGGGCGAGGTGACGCTCGACTTCACCGACGCGGTGATCACCCAGGACACGCTGCACATCGACCTGGACATGAGGGCCGGCGCCCTGAAGCTGCTGACCCGGCCGGGGGTCGTGGTGGACACCGGTGCGTTGGTGACGAACTACTCCCAGATCAAGGCGCGTGGGGCGGCCGACGCCCCGGTCGTGCTGCGCGTTCGGATCGCCGGCGAGATCAACTACGGGCAGATCGTGGTCCGTCCGCCCCGGAGGGGCTTCGGCCGGCGGAGACCGACGGCCTGACTCAGCCCACGTGCACCTTCGGCCGCCGCTTCCGGTCCGGTTCCGCCTCGCGCAGGACCTCGCGGGTCACGGGGGCGACCTCGCCCTGGCCGAACAGGAAGAAGCGCAGGAGGTTGGCGAAGGGGCCCCCTTCGGTCCACTCGAAGTAGATGTGCGGGGTGCGGCCGGTCATGTCGCGGACGTACAGCAGGAGCGCGGCCAGGGCGTTGGGGACGGAGGATGACTCCAGGGTCAGGACGCGGTAGCGGCCGTGGAGCACCTCGCCGCGTACGGTCAGGCCCGCCTCGAACTCGGACGGGTCGGTGACCGTCACCTCGACGAAGACGAAGTCCTCCTGTCCGGGTACGTCGTTGTCGTGCCGTATCTGCTCGATCTTGTCGCGGTACTCAGCGATGTCACGCCGGTCGGGCTCGTTGGCGATGAACCGCATCCGGCGGCTGGCCATGTCCCGGACGAAGCGTTCCGCCATGGGGTCGAGCGTCACGCTGGTCACGCGGAGCTCGAACGACCGGGCCAGCCGTGACAGCAGGGAGACCAGGATGATGCCGGCGATGAAGCAGGCGCCGATCTTCACGCCGTCCGGGCGCTCGATGACGTTCGCGACGGTCGTGTAGAGGAACACCGCGGAGATGACCGCGAAGGCGATGGTCCAGCTCCGCTGCCGGGCCTTGCGGGCGGCGATGGTCACCGCGATCGCGGCGGAGCTGATGAGGACCAGCACACCGGTGGCGTAGGCGCCGCCCTGCGCGTTGACGTCGGCGTCGAAGATCCACGTGACCAGGAAGGCGATCAGGGTGAAGACGATGACCATGGGGCGGACGGCCCTGGCCCAGTGCGGGGCCATGCCGTAGCGGGGCAGATAGCGCGGCATCAGATTGAGCAGGCCGGCCATCGCGGAGGCACCGGCGAACCAAAGGATGGCGATCGTCGAGACGTCGTAGACGGTGCCGAAGGTGTTGCCCAGGTAGTCGTGCGCCAGATACGCCAGCGCCCGCCCGTTGGCCTGGCCGCCCGCCTCGAACTCCTTCTCGGGGATGAGGAGGGTGGTGATGAAGCTGGTGGCGATCAGAAAGCCGCTCATGATGAGGGCGGCCGTGGTGAGCAGCTTCTTCGTGTCGCGGATGCGGCCGGCCGGCCGTTCCTCCGTGTCGTCCGGGTCGCCCTTGACGTGCGGCATCACGGCCACCCCGGTCTCGAACCCGGACAGGCCGAGCGCCAGCTTCGGGAAGACGAGCAGGGCCACGCCGATCATGACGAAGACATTGCCGTGCTGGGTGGTGAGGGCGCCGGCCCAGTCGGTGACCACATGGCCCGCGGTGACTACGTGGTAGAGGCCGACGGCCACCACGACCACGTTGAGCGCGAGGTAGGCGCCCACCAGGGCGACCGCGACGCCGATCGCCTCCAGGAAGCCCTTGAGGAACACCGCGCCGAGCAGCGCCACGAGGACGAGCGTGATCAGCATCTGCTTGTCGTGCAGGACGCCGGTGAGATGCGGGTTCTCCACGAGGTGGGTGGAGGCGTCGGCGGCCGACAGGGTGATGGTGATCAGGAAGTCGGTGGCGGCGAAGCCCAGCAGGGTCAGCACGAACAGCTTGCCCTGCCAGAAGGAGAGCAGCCGCTCCAGCATCGCGATCGAGCCCTCGCCGTGCGGGCTCTCCTCGGCCACCCGGCGGTAGACCGGCAGGGCGCCCGCCAGGGTGACGATCACCAGCACGATCGTCGCGACCGGCGAGAGCAGTCCGGCGGCGAGAGCCGCGATGCCCGGCTGGTAGCCGAGCGTGGAGAAGTAGTCGACGCCGGTCAGGCACATCACCCGCCACCAGGGCCGGCCCTGGTGCGGGGGCTCCGGTTGGGCGTGGGGGCCGGTGTGGCCGCCGTCCCTGCCCATGTCGGACAGGCCCTCCAGCATCCAGGCGCGCAGACGACTGGGTGGAGCGGGCTCCGTTCGGCTCGGTGGCGGGTGCTCAGTGGTGGCCATCGACGTGCTCCCGATGTGCGGTTCAGCGTGGTTCCGGCCGTCACTGGACGGCCGCATCAGCGTAAGCGGAGCGTGATGCGGTGGCCTGTGGATGAGGGCGCTGAGCGCGTCAAGCTTCCGTTAAGACTGGGCGCGGTGGCGGTGGGAGGGAGGCGTGGTGCGTCAAAGCGCGAGTTGAGGGCCCGTTGGGCGGCCACAGAGCCCGCATCCCCGCCTGCGGGCAACGGTCGTGCGCCGGGCGAGAGTTGAACACCCTGCGTGATCGTGCCCGTGTCGGCAGCCGGGCATCGGCCATCTTGTCAGCGGAGCCGGTGACACCTGCAGTGCGGCTTCGTAACGTTCGCCAGATGATCCGAATGTTTCGTCACCGCCGTATCTGATGCCGGCCGAGGGCGGCACCGCACACGGCCGCAGCGTGGGTCGGTCCCGTGCTGGAACGGCACCGGCCCCGGCGGCCTGACTTCCCTTCGGACCCGAGCCGGTTCGCGACGACTTCGACGGCGTCCGCCTCGCCCCGCACTGGCTCTCCGCGCACAGCCGACCGGAGCACTCCTGGTCGCCGGCCGACCGGCCCGGCCGGCTCACGCTGACCGCGACGGGCGACAGCCTGGACAGGCCGGGCCACACCTTCGTCGGGCGGCGCCGGCAGCACCCGGACTGCCGGGTCGCAGCCCGCCTCGACCCAGGAGCGGCACGCGCCGGACTGTCGGCGCGCATCGACCAGGCCCACCACTGCGACCTGAAGGTCGCCGGAGGAGAGGCCGGCGTGATCGCCCGGACCGGTCCGGTGCAGCAGTGCCTCGCCCGGCGCGTGCTGCCGGGGCCGGCCACCCTGGCCGTCGAGATCCGCACGGAGGCCGTCGTTCCGCCCACTGTCACCTCCACGGGCCAGGACGCCCGGCGTCCGGGCCGGCGGCCCGACACTCTCGTCTTCTCGCTTTCTCGCTCGGCGAGGGCGACCCGCTCACCGAATGCGGCGGCCGTTACCTGGCCACAGAGGTCGTCTGAGGTTTTGCGGGACGGGTGATCGGCATGTACGTCACCGAGGGCAGCGCGGCCTTCGACTGGTTCGAGTACGCCCCCGCCTCCGCCCGACCGCCCTTTCCGGAAGGCGGCGGAGATCTACGGCTCGGCCGAGCCTCCCTCAAGGCCCGTGCGTCGGCGGCAGATTCACCGCGTACAAGGGGTTGCCACCGTTTGGCGGCTGTCTCTAGGGTGCGGCATCAACGAAGCTTTCTGGATCTGTTCCGAAACTTTCGATCCAGTGGACGGACGCGGGAGCGCCGTCCCGTACCCAAGGAGCGCATGATGGGCGACCCGGCACTGTCCCGCCGCGGCTTCCTGGCGGCCTCCGCCGCGGCCGGTCTGGGGATGACGGCACTGACCGCATGCGGCGGGGACTCGGACGGAGGGTCGTCGGGGACGACCACGATCGAATGGTGGAACATCTCCACCACCGAACCGGCCAAGGGTGTCTGGGCCGCCCTCGCCCGAAAGTTCGAGGCCCAGAACCCCAAGGTCAAGGTAAAGATCGTCCAGCTGGAGAACGAGGCCTTCAAGTCGAAGATGACGGCGCTGACCTCCTCCGGGAAGCTGCCCGACATCTTCCACACCTGGGGCGGCGGCGTCCTCAAACAGCAGGTCGACGCCGGACTCGTCGAGGACCTCACGGACCGCACCAAGCCGTGGGGCGACGCCCTGCTCCCGGTCGCCAGGGAGCCGTACCTGATCGACGACAGGGCCTACGGCATCCCCTTCGACATCGGCATGATCGGCTTCTGGTACAACAAGGCGCTCTTCGACCAGGCCGGCATCTCCGAGCCCCCGACCACCTGGAGCGGCTTCCTCGACGCCGTGCGCAAGCTGAAGGCCGAGAGCATCACCCCCCTCGCCCTGGCCGGCAAGGAGAAGTGGCCCGGCATGTACTACTGGGCCTACCTGGCGATGCGCACCGCCGGCGCCGAGGCGCTCCAGAAGGCCTACGACGACAAGGACTTCACCGGCGCCCCCTTCGTCGAGGCGGGGCGGCACCTCGAGGAGCTCGTCCGGCTCCAGCCGTTCCAGAAGGGCTTCCTCGGCGCCGCCTACTCCAGCCCCACCGGCCAGGCCGCCACCGTCGGCAACGGCAGGGCGGCCATGGAACTCATGGGCCAGTGGGCGCCCGTGGTGCAGGCCGACCAGGGCAAGGGCCTGGGAAAGAACCTCGGTTTCTTCCCGTTCCCCGCGGTCGAGGGCGGCAAGGGCGCCATCACCGAGGTGTTCGGCGGAGGCGGCGGGCACGCCCTGCGCCGGGGCGCCTCGCAAGAGGCCGTCGACTTCCTGAAGTTCTTCGCGTCCGAGGCCACCGACCTGGAACTGGTCAAGAAGACCGGCGTCCTGCCCGTGGTCCCGGCGGCCGAGAGCGCCATCGCCGACCCCAACATCAAGGCCGTACAGGAGCAGTTGAAGAAGGCCACCGGCTTCCAGCTCTACCTCGACCAGGCGTACGCGCCCGCCGTCGGCCAGGAGGTCAACGACAGCGTCGCCGCGCTCATCTCCGGCTCGAAATCGCCCGAACAGGTCGCCCAGTCGATCACGAAGACCGCGAAGGAAGAGCAGTAACCGGCGATGACCTCCACCTTCCTGCCGGACGAACGGACCGGCCGCGACGCCGGGCCTCCGCCCCCGGCCACGGACCCGTCACGCAGCCGGGCCCGGCGACGGGCGCTGAACTGGCTGACCGCGGCCGGCTTCCAACTGCCCGCCCTGGTGCTGTTCATGGGGCTCGTACTGCTGCCGATGCTGTTCGCGCTGTACGCCGCGTTCTTCCGCTGGGGCGGCTTCGGCATGCCCTCCGACTACATCGGCGGCGAGAACTTCACCCGGCTCTTCCAGGACGAGGTCTTTCTGGGCGACTTGTGGCGCTGCCTGGTCCTGGTGGTGCTGTCGCTCGTCGTCCAACTGCCGTTCGCGCTCGCCATGGCCGTCCTGCTCAACCAGCGGATGCGCGGCCGGGCGGTGTACCGGATGCTGTTCTTCGCTCCGTACGTCCTGTCCGAGGCCATCACCGGAATCCTCTTCGGCATGATCTTCGCCCCGGACGACGGCTTCGCCGACCAGGTCCTCGGCAAGGTCGGACTGGACGGGCTGGGCGGGGAGTGGTTCGCCGATCCGTCCACCGTGATGGCGACCCTGTTCCTCGTCATGACGTGGAAGTACTTCGGCTTCCACATGATGCTGTACCTGGCCGGGCTTCAGGCCGTCCCCAGGGAGCTGACCGAGGCGGCTCTCATCGACGGGGCCGGCGCCTGGCAGCGCTTCCGCAACGTGACGCTGCCGCTGCTCGCGCCCACCCTGCGCATCAGCGTCTTCCTGTCGGTCATCGGGGCCATCCAGCTCTTCGACCTGGTGTGGGTGACCACCGCGGGCGGACCGGACCACCACTCCGAGACCATGGCCGTGACCATGTTCCAGTACGGGTTCAAGCGCTACCAGGTCGGCTACGCCAGCGCGATCAGCGTGGTCATGTTCGGCATCAGTCTCGTCTTCGCCCTCGCCTACCAGCGGTTCGTGCTCCGGCGCGACCTGGAAGGGGCCACCACGACCATGCGGGGAGACGGAAAGTGACGCACAGTCGGACATCCCGCAGGGGCAGGAGTCTCCCTCTGCACCTCGTCCTGGTCCTCGTCGGCGCGGTCATGGCCGTCCCCCTGCTCTACGCCGCGCTCTCCGGTTTCAAGTCCACCGACGAACTCTCCCGCAACCCCGTCGGTCTGCCCGAGTCGTGGGTGACCTCCAACTACACCCAGATCCTCGGCTCGGGGGACTTCTGGCGGCTGATCGGCAACAGCACCCTGATCGCGGTCGGCACGACCGTCCTGGTCGTCGCGGTCTCCGCCCTGTCGGCCTTCTCCTTCGCGCGGTTCGCCTTCCGCGGCCGGGAGGTGCTGTTCACGCTGTTCACGATGGGGCTGATGTTCCCGTTCGCGGTGGCGGCCCTGCCGCTGTTCCTGCTGCTGCGCTCCCTGGGGCTGCTGGACAACCCCCTCGGCGTGATCCTCCCGCAGGCGGCCTTCGGGCTGCCGATGACCATCATCATCCTGCGCGGCTTCTTCCGGCAGATCCCCGGCGAGCTGGAGGAGGCGGCGACGCTCGACGGATGCAGCTCGTTCGGCTTCTTCTGGCGGGTGCTGCTGCCCATGGCGCGGCCCGCGCTCGGCACCGTCTCGGTGCTGGCGGTTGTCACCAGCTGGAACAACTTCTTCCTGCCGCTGCTGGTGTTCACCGACGCCCAGTGGTGGACGCTGCCGATCGGCGTGCAGCAGTTCCAGGGGCAGTACTCCGCGCAGTACGCCAAGGTCTTCGCCTATCTCGTGCTGGCCATGGTCCCCGCCCTTGCCTTCTACTCGGTCGCCGAGCGTCAGCTCGTCGGCGGCCTCACCGCCGGCGCGACGAAGGGCTGACGCGCCCGGCGGACGTACGGCTCACCCTCCCCCAAGCTCTCGGCTTCGCTCGAGCAGGGGGAACCCCATTTCGATCGTGAGGAGTCGCACCATGCGCAAGACCGCTACACGGCTCAGATTCGCCGGGGCGCTCGCCGCCGCGCTGATGCTCGGAGGCATCGCCACCGGGCCGACTGCACAGGCGGACGAGCGGCACGGCAAGGAACCCACCCTCGCCGACCTCGCCCAGCGCCACGGCCGCTACTTCGGCAGCGCCACCGACAACCCCGAGCTCGTCGACGAACCGTACAAGGCCCTGCTCGGCTCCGAGTTCGACCAGATCACCCCCGGCAACGGCATGAAGTGGTACGCGACCGAGCCCCAGCAGGGCGTGTTCGACTTCTCCCAGGGCGACGAGATCGTGAACCTCGCCCGTACCAACCGGCAGAAGGTGCGCGGCCACACCCTCGTCTGGCACAGCCAGCTGCCCGGCTGGCTCACGGAACGGGAGTGGGCGGCCCCGGAGCTCAGGGCCGTGCTGAAGAAGCACATCCAGGCCGAGGTACGGCACTACCGGGGCAAGGTGTTCGCCTGGGACGTCGTCAACGAGGCGTTCAACGAGGACGGTACGTACCGCGAGTCGGTCTTCTACAAGACGCTCGGGCCCGGTTACATCGCCGACGCGCTGCGCTGGGCGCATCAGGCGGATCCGCGCGTCAAGCTGTACCTCAACGACTACAACATCGAGGGGATCGGCCCGAAGAGCGACGCGTACTACAAGCTGGCCAGGGAACTGAAGGCCAAGGGCGTCCCGCTGCACGGCATCGGCCTCCAGGCCCATCTGGCCCTCCAGTACGGCTATCCGACGACCCTGGAGGACAACCTCCGCCGCTTCTCCCGGCTGGGCCTCGACACATCGCTCACCGAGGTCGACATACGGATGCAGCTGCCCGCGACCGAGGAGAAGCTGGCCCAGCAGGCCGAGTGGTACCGGGATCTGACCGAGGCCTGCCTGGCGGTGCGCCGCTGCGTCGGCATCACCCTCTGGGATTACACGGACAAGTACTCGTGGATCCCGGCGTTCTTCCCTGGCGAGGGCGCGGCGCTGCCGTGGGATGAGCAGCTGGCCCCCAAGCCTGCGTACTTCGCGCTCCGTGAGGCACTCGGAGGGAGGTAGCGGGGGCTCGGGCGACCTGCCGTAGGGGCGCTGTGCGGGTCTCGCGGGGCGAGTCGGTTTGGGCGGGCGGTGGGGGGCCCGGCCCTGGGCCGGGGGACTGTCACCGGTGTTGGGTTCGCGCCCTCGCACGCTGGGCCGCGCCTCGCCTCGGTGCCGGGCTCGTGCTCTCGGGGTCTTCGTCGGTGCCGGGCTTGTCCTCTCGGGGTCTTCGTCGGTGCTGGCTCGGGCGTTTCTCCGCGGTGTCGGACCCGCGCTCCGCCGTCACACCTCGGTGCCGGGCCCGCGCCCCGGCGCCAGCCCGCGCCCCTGGCCGGCCCCCGGCGCCCCGACCGGGCGGAAGCCGCCTGGTCGGGCGGGTTGGTCAGGTTCGCCCCGCCGGAGGCGCCGTGCTGGCCCGGATCACCAGGGCCGTGCCCAGTTCCACCCGCGGTGAGTCGGGCTGTTCGTCGCGGGTGAGTCCGAGGACCGTGCGGACGGCCAGTTTGCCCATGTCGGCCAGGGGCTGTCGGACCGTGGTCAGGGGCGGAGCCGACCAGCGGACTTCCGGAAGATCGTCGAAACCGACCACGCTCATGTCCTGTGGCACCCGCAGCCCGCGTCGGCGCAGTGCCTCGATCGCGCCGAGCGCCATCTGGTCGCTGGCCGCGAACACCGCGGTCGGCGGCTCGGGCAGGCCGAGCAGGGCGTAGCAGGCGGTGAAGCCGGACTCGGGGCGGAAGTCGCCGGGGACGACGAGGGACTCGTCCATCGCGATGCCGGCGCCCTCCAGCGCCGCGCGGTAGCCGTCCAGCCGGGCCCGGGAGCACAGCAGCCGCGGCGGGCCGGCGATCAGGCCGATCCGGCGGTGGCCGAGGGACAGCAGGTGCTCGGTGGCCGCCATGCCGCCCGACCAGTTGGCGGCACCGATGGTGGGCGCCTCCAGGGTGGGCGAGCCCGCCGGGTCGACGACGACGAGCGGGACGCCGAGAATGCGCAGTTCCTCGTGGAGCGTCGGCTCCAGGGCCGAGGTGACGAGGATGACGCCGTCGGAGGCTCTGGCCCGGAGGTTGCGCATCCACTCGCGGGCGTCGCCAGAACGCCCGTGGATGGCCGACACCACCGTGCCGACCCCGGCCGCGTGCGCGACCTCCTCGACCCCGCGGATGATCTCCACGGCCCAGGGGCTGTCGAGGTTGTTGAAGACCAGGTCGAGCAAGGCGGCACGGGTGCCCGGGGCCGCGGGGCGCTTGCGGTAGCCGTGGCGGCGCAGCAGGTCCTCGACGCGGGCCCGGGTCTGCGGTGACACGTCGGACCGGCCGTTGACGACCCGGGACACGGTCGGTACGGACACGCCGGCCTGCCGGGCGATCTCCGTGATCGTGACCTTGCCCCCGGACGCGGCCTCACCTGGTGCCACTTGCCCCACCTCCGTCGACGGGTGACCCCGAAACCTCCAGGAGTCTTCCGGAAAACGGGCATCTGTGGAAAGGCCGTGCGAGCCATGAACAGGGCGTCGCGGAAGGTGACGGCGAGTGACAGCACCCGGACACGCGTCGGGGCCGGTTCACAGGGTGTCCTGCGGCCGGCCCCTCATGTCTGCGGGCGGTACGTCACGCCGCCCGGCGGCCTCAGGCGGCCGTCATCACCTGGCTGGAGGCCAGCGGACGGTGCGGGGCGATGACCCGGCCGTCCGGCAGGAGTTCGCCGGTGTCCTCGAAGAGCACCACGCCGTTGCACAGCAGGCTCCAACCCTGCTCCGGGTGGTGCGCCACGAGACGGGCGGATTCCCGGTCGGCGGATTCGGCTGACGGGCACGGAGTCTGGTGCTGGCACATGGGTGGGATCTCTCGCTGTGTCGTGATGGATGGGATGACTGAGTCGGCTGTCGTGTCTGTTCCGCGGCTGGAAGTGTCGTTCATGGCCGCCCCCCGTTGTGATAAGTCGTCGGAACCCAGTGTTGCCCTACGGGCGTCGATCCGCAGGGATTTCGCGGCACGGCTTCTCACAGGTTCATGACGCATCACCCGCGCGGACGGTTCAGCCCAACTGGACTGTCACTTCGGATGGTTCGTGGTGGCCTAATAGGGCTAGTCCGAACGGGCAGACGGTCCATTCCGGCTCGTACGAGCCATTAGACGCTCGTACGAGCGAACTCATGGCTGTGCTCGTCCGAGCGGGAAAAGAAAGGGGCGACCCCGCCGCCGGGAATTCGACGACGGGGTGCGGAGAGCTTCGGGGTGCGCGCTTCAGGCGGGTGAGCCGAGCAGTCGCGTGGGAGCCACCCGGTGGGTCAGCACCGGGAGCAGTTCGGCGACGCGGTGCGGGCGGTGGGCCGCGATGCCGGGAGGTGCGGGGGCCAGCGGGACGAGCAGGTCGGTGGCGGCGGGATGGCCGACGGCACCGTCGGCGGAGCAGTCCTCGTGCAGCCAAAGCGTCAGCATGTACAGGCTGGGTACCGACAGCAGGCGGGGCTGGTACGGCTGCGGCATCGCCTCGGCCTGGCGCAGGGCGCGCTCGGTGGAGGTGATGTACGGGCCCTCGAAGAAGCGGGAGAAGGCCCAGCCGTCGGGAGTCAGCATGGTCTCCGCCGCGGCCACCGCGCGGTCGCCGCAGCGGATCAGGAAGCGCCACCCGGCCAGCCGGGTGGCCGACACGCCCTCGGCCGTGACCCGGTCGAGGACGTGGACCGGCAGGGGGAGCTCGGGAGTGGCGGGTCCCTGGGCGCGGAGCAGGGAGGGAGTTCGGGCCTCGCGAACCGCGGTGGGGGAGGAGAGCGCAGTGAGGACGGAACGG
>NZ_DF968236.1:0-48653 GCF_001270025.1 Streptomyces azureus
ACGATGATCCGGCACGACGGGACGTACTACCGCCTGTCCAAGGACGAGCGGAACAACACCTCCTCCACTCCCAACAGCAAGTTCATCTTCGAGGAGAAGAGCGACTCGATCCTGAACCCGTCCTGGACCGCGGTCGCCGAGGGCATCGGCAGGGGCGCGATGAACGCCGCCGAGGGACCGCTGGTGTTCAAGTCCAACACCGAGGAGAAGTGGTACGCGTTCCTCGACGAGTTCGGTGGCCGCGGCTACATCCCGTTCGAGACGACCGACCTAGACTCCGGCACCTGGACCCCGTCCACCGGCTACGACCTGCCCGCCAAGCCCCGTCACGGCACCGTGCTGCCCGTCACCCAGGCCGAGTACGACCGGCTGCTGCGCGCCTACCAGCCCGACCAGCTCGTGAAGAGCGTCGAGGACGTGTCGGTGAAGACGCGGGTCGGCGTCGCCCCGGCCCTGCCGGCCACGGTCGTCGCCGAGTACGCCGACGGCGTCAAGCGGCCGGTCTCCGTCGACTGGGCGGACGTACCGGCGGCGTCGTACGCACAGCCTGGCACCTTCACCGTGACCGGCAGCCTGCCCAACGGCGCCGCGGCCGCGGTCCGGGCCGAGGTCACCGTGTCGCAGGAGGGCTCCGACGTCCCGGCCGACCTGCTCCTGCGCTACGACTTCGACGAGACGAGCGGCAGCATCGCCCGTGACTCCAGCGGGCACGGCCACCACGGCACGTACGTCCGCACCCCCGACTTCGGCAGCGGCGTACACGGCGGCTCGTTCAGGATGTCCGGCGGTTCCAGCAGCTCCACCACCTCTCCGTACGTGAAGATCCCGAACGGCGTGCTGAAGAACGCCGACAGCGCGACCGTGTCGACGTACGCCAAGTGGAAGGGCGGCGACGGGTTCCAGTGGCTGTTCGGGCTCGGCCCGGACAGCGACAAGTACCTCTTCGCCACACCGTCCAACGGCGGCTCCAAGCTGTACTCCGCGATCACCAAGGCCAGTTGGTCGGGGGAGTCGAAGCTGACGGCCGGCTCGCAGCTCACGCCGGGGCAGTGGCGGCACGTCACCGTGACCCTCGACGGCTCGACCGGCACGATGGTCCTGTACGTCGAAGGCTTCGAGGCGGCCCGCGCGACCGGCGTCGGCATCAAGCCGGCCGATCTGTACGACGCGAACAAGGACTACAGCGGCTACATCGGCAGGTCGCTGTACGGGGCGGACCCGTACTTCGGCGGCGAGGTCGACGACTTCCGCGTCTACGACCGGGCCCTGTCGCCCGCGGAGGTCCAGGAGCTCAGCGGCAACACGACGGGCATCGCCAAGGTGACGCACCCGGCGCTGAAGGTCGACGCACTCGTCGACGACGCCGACAGCAGGGTCACCCTGCCGCTGAAGGCGGGCACGGACATCACCGCGCTGGCACCGGAGTTCAGCCTGGCCCATGGCGCGTCGATCAGCCCCGCCTCCGGCAGCGTGCAGGACTTCACCAAGCCCGTGACGTACGAGGTGACCGGCTCCGACGGTGCGAAGCGCACCTGGACCGTGACGGCGCTGATCATGAAGACACCGGTCCTGCCGGGGCTGAACGCCGACCCGGACATCGTGCGCTTCGGCGACACCTTCTACATCTACCCGACGACCGACGGCTTCGAGGGCTGGAGCGGCACGCGGTTCAAGGCCTACTCCTCCACCGACCTGGTCCACTGGAAGGACCACGGCGTCATCCTCGACCTGGGGCCGGACGTCAGCTGGGCGGACAGCCGGGCCTGGGCGCCGGCGATGACGGAGAAGGACGGGAAGTACTACTTCTACTTCTGCGCCGACGCGAACATCGGCGTCGCGGTGTCCGACTCGCCCACCGGACCGTTCAAGGACGCCCTGGGCAAGCCGCTGCTGAAGGCCGGTGACTTCCGCGGCCAGATGATCGACCCGGCGGTCTTCACCGACGACGACGGCAAGAAGTACCTCTACTGGGGCAACGGCCGCGCCTACGTCGTCCCGCTGGGCGACGACATGACCTCCATCGACACCTCGAAGGTCACGGACATCACCCCGAGCGGCTACAACGAGGGCACCTTCGTCATCAAGCGCAAGGGCACCTACTACTTCATGTGGTCGGAGAACGACACCCGGGACGAGAACTACCGCGTCGCCTACGCGACCGGCCCCTCGCCCACCGGCCCCTGGACCAAGCAGGGCGTGATCCTGGAGAAGGACCTGTCCCTGGGCATCAAGGGCCCGGGCCACCACTCCGTCGTCCACGTCCCGAACACCGACGACTGGTACATCGCCTACCACCGCTTCGCCATCCCCGGCGGTGACGGCACCCACCGCGAAACCACCATCGACAAGCTGGAGTTCGACTCCGGCGGCCTGATCGAGAAGGTCGTCCCGACCCTCGGCGGCATCGACCCGGTCACCGTCGTCCACGCCGGTCCGGACGCCACCGGCACCGAGGGCGAGGCGATCACGCTCGCCGGCACGGTCTCCGGGGCCGGCACTCCCAAGTGGACCGCCAAGGACGGCACCCCCTGCACCGTCAAGGACCCCTCGGCGGCCCGGACGACCCTCACCTGCACCGACGACGGCACCTTCGAGGTCACTCTGACCGGTGGGCGCGGTACCGACACCGCGACCGTCAAGGTCTCCAACGCCGCCCCGTCGGTCACATCCGCCAAGGGCCCCGGCTCGCCCGTCCCGGTGGGCAAGACCGCCGTTGTCACGGCGTCCTTCGACGACCCGGGCTCGGCCGACAGCCACACCTGCAAGGTCGACTGGAAGGACGGCAGCCGGCCGACCACCGGCACGGTCACCGACTCCGGCTGCCGCGCCACACACGTCTACGAGGACGCCGGCATCCACCGCCCGGTCGTCACGGTCACCGACGATGACGACGGCACGGACAGCACCACGCTCACGGAGCTGATCGTCTACGACCCTGCCGCCGGTCCCGCTGCCGGCGTCGGCACGATCACCTCGCCGGCCGGTGCCTACCCGGCCGAGCCGGGGCTGACCGGCAAGGCGGCGTTCACCCTGGGGGCCCAGTACCGGAAGGGAGCCACCGTCCCTGCCGGCAAGGTCACGTTCGTCTTCGGCTCCGCCCGGCTCACCTTCCGTTCGACCGGCTCCGACTGGCTCGTGGTCAACGGCTCCCAGGCTGTCTACCAGGGCACCGGCACGGTGGGCGGCAAGAGCGGCTACGCCTTCAGAGTCACCGCCACCGACGGCCCGGACACCTTCCGCATCAAGATCTGGAAAAAGCCCACCGGCGACGTCCTCTACGACAACAAGACCGGCGCCACGACGAAGGGCTCCGTCACCGTCGGAAACCACCGGCGTTAGGTCCGTCTCCAAAGATCACCGGTTGGTGGGTCATGGTGGTTTGACGCCGCGCCATGACTCACCGGCCGCGTGTCGAGGGCCGGCACGTGCCCCGCGCGCCGGCCGAGGCCGGCCATGCTGCCGACCTGACCGCGGACACGCCTACAGCTCCCGCGGCCTTGAGCGCCGCAGCAAGGGCGCGCGCATCGATCTCCCCGCCGGCCGTCTGCATCTGGCCTTCAGCCGCGCGGCAGCCATGCGCAGAGCACGCGCGGGGTGACCCCTTCACACCCATTCGGCCGGCTGGGCCCGGGCGAACCCTCTGGCGTGGGCGGCCGCCCGCACTTCGGCGGGCAGTGTGCAGCAGGCGAACGCCATGGTGTCCCGGCGAGGGAACACGGCATCCCGTGTCGTCGGATCCCCGCGCTGGTACGGTCCTGGACGGAGGGTCCGCATGAATCCTCAACTCCCTGCCGTAGGTCCAGAGGTCTTCTGGGAACGGGGCTCGGACCACGACGATGGCGTCCAGCCTGCGCGGCCCGTGCACCCCTTCCACTCGTCGTGTTCGATGTCGCTGGTGGCCGACGGTCCGGAGACGAACGTCAGCGGCCGCGCCGGATCCAGGCGGACCAGGGCCTCCGGTACGGAGGCCACCTCCCGCGCGGTCCGGACGACGCACACATGGACGTCGGGTACGAGGGGCAGCGCACGGCGGCCCTGACCCGGTCCCGCGTCCAGCACGAGCGTTCCCGTGGTGGCGATGGCGAGGACCACGGTCGTCACCACCGCTGGGGCATTAGTTCGGCGACCGGCAGGCGAGGGACGTCCGTCAGCACACGCTCGGGGCCCAGGGCCGACCGCCACGCGGGCGGGAAGCCCTCGGGCACGACCACCGAGCGCCGGCTGTCGACGGACCGCGCGATCGTTGCGGTCACGTCGCCCTCGGAGACCAGCCGCACCGATGCTCCGTAGTCCGCCAGCCGTTCGGTCAGCAGGTCCACGGCCTCCGTCGACCCCGGTGGCGGGGTGACGCCGTAGGAGCAGTCCCGGGGGACCGGGACGTCCTCGTCACGCTCGCTCCCAGGCACGTCTCGCAGAGAGTGCCGGATTCTCCGCAGCGCCTCGGCCCGCGCGTTCATCCAGCCGTGCATCGGGGTGGATGGGCAGGGTCGCGACGGGTACACGCCACGAAGCGTTGGCGATGTCCGCGCCCTGCTCGCAGCCGCAGTAACGGGAGACCACACATGAGGGATAGCCGATCAGCGTCCTCGTCGGCACTCTGCATGTCCGCCCAAGTCATCAACGCCCGCTACCAGTTGGGCGCCAGAATCGGTACCGGCGGCGTCGCCGACGTATACGAGGGGATGGATCTTCGCCTGAAGCGTCCGGTGGCCGTCAAGGTCTTCCGGCCCGGCGGTGATCCGGCGCTGAGGGAGCGCTTCGCCGACGAGGCTGTCCTTCTGGCGGGTCTTCAGCATCCGGGGCTGGTCACTCTGTACGACGCGGGGCGGCACGAGGACAGCGCCTATCTGGTTATGCAGCTGGTGAAGGGTTCCACTCTGGCCCAGCACATTTCGGCAGGTGCCATGGAACCCCCGTACGTGGTCAGGCTCGGCGCCGAACTCGCGCATGCTCTCGCCCATGTGCACGCTGCCGGCATCGTGCACCGCGACGTCAAACCGTCGAACGTCCTGCTGGACGCCGCGGGCTCCCCGCACCTCGCTGATTTCGGCATCTCACGGATGATGAACGCCACAAGGCACACGGCCTCCGGTGCGCTCATCGGCACTGCCGCCTACCTCGCACCGGAGCAGGTCCTGGGCAAGGCGGTGGGACCGCCCGCCGACATATTTGCGCTCGGGCTGGTCCTGTTGGAGTGCCTCACCGGGGACATGGAATACCATGGCACGCCCTTGGAAGCCGCAGTGGCTCGCCTGCACCGCCGGCCCACGGTGCCCCGCGCGGTGCCCCCGAGACTGGCTCAGCTCCTGACGGCCATGACAGATCTCGACGAGCAGGCGCGGCCTGATGCCGAGGAGTGCGCCGAAGCTCTGTCCGCCCTGTGCGGCACGAACCTCGCGCCGGCCCCGGCAGCCGATGTCGATCCCGGTGGTACCGGCGGCGGCACGGCCGCAGAGCACACCGTGACAGGGAGGGGCGCGAGCAGGCAGGAGCGTCCCGCACCGACTGCGCACGGGCCGCGGACCCGGCGGCAACAGGCGCTGGGCCGCCCGCGTCGCCTGCTGGCCACCGGGGCGGCAGTGCTCACGCTGGTCCTCGGCGCCACGCTCGCCGTATCCCCGGACGGTGAAGGGGCCGGCGATGACCAGGCCGCTCCCGGCTCGCTCGGATCCACGCCCGCGAAGCCGCCACCCGGCACAGGTGCCCCCGAGAGCCCCCGGAAGGAGGTTCGGCAGCCGACCGCCTCCCCTTCCCCCGCACCCTCGCAGGCCTCCCGCACCCTGACGTCACCGGCTTCGGACGAAAAGCCCCCGATGTCACCGAGCGCATCGTCGGCCCGTCCTGGCCCGCGGACCGCAGCGGGTCACGAGGGCGGCCCACGTGAACGTCCACGCCCGGGCGCGGCGCGAAGCGGCGACAAGAACCCGCCGGAGAAGGCGCCGAAGCCCAAAGACCGTGCCGCTGAGAAGCCGCAACGATGAGGTCGTGAACCCGCACACGCCCGGCCCTCCGGGCGCGGCGCCCCGGCGTGGCTGCAACGAGTTGGACGCAGTGGGTCGCATCAAGCTGTTCGAGGTGCCGGGCCCCGGCCTGTCCTGCCTGGCCGCCCCGGTGTTCGAGGCAGGAGGGAAGGTCGCGGGTGCCCTGGCCACGTCCATCCGGTGGAGCTGCTCGAGAAGCGGCACCGGCAGCTCAGGGACGCCGTACGCGACGGCGCAGCTCGCGTCTCACATCTGATCACCGGCACAGGCGGCCCGGCAGGGAGCGGCGACGGCTGGCCTCCGCAGGAGGGTCGCATCGGTGGGGTTGGTGACGGCCGGGTCGGGGACGTCCCCGTAGCGGAGGTCGTGACGACCGTGGTAGCTCAGTGCTTTCACCGGATTCCTCCCTCCCCTCTGCCCGGTCAGTCCGCGATCTTCAGCACCAGTTTGCCGTGGTTCTCCCCGCGGAAGAGCCGCATCAGGGTTTCGGGGAACGCCGCCACTCCGCCCGACACCACGTGCTCGAGAGACTTCAGCCGTCCCTCCGTCCGCCACGTGGCCAGCTGTGCGATGCCCTCGGCGTACCGGTCGGCGTAGTCGAACACCACCAGGCCCGTCATGGAGGCGCGGTTCACCAGCAGCGACAGGTAGTTGCCGGGGCCTTGCGGCTTGGTGCTGTTGTACTGGGAGATCGCGCCGCAGACGACGATGCGGGCACCGCGCGCCAGCCGCAGCAGCACGGCGTCCAGAACGTCACCGCCGACGTTGTCGAAGTACACGTCGACACCGTTGGGGGCGTGCTCGCGCAGCGCCTTGCGGACGTCGTCCTTCTGGTAGTCGATCGCGGCGTCGAACCCGAACTCGTCGACCACCAGCCGGCACTTGGACTCGCCGCCGGCGATGCCGATGACCCGGCAGCCCAGGATCTTGGCGATCTGCCCGACGACACTGCCGACCGCCCCCGCCGCTCCGGAGACGACGACGGTCTGACCGGGCTCGGGACGCCCGATGTCGATCAGGCCGAAGTAGGCCGTCAGGCCCGACATGCCGAGAGCACCGAGATACGTAGGCAAAGGGGCCGCCGCCGGGTCGACCTTGGTGACGTCGCGCCCGTCCGACACGCAGTACTCCTGCACGCCGAACGAGCCCGACACATGGTCGCCGACCGCGAACCCGGAGTGCCGGGAGGCGATGACCCTTCCCACCGCGCCGGCGCGCATCACCTCGCCGATCTCCACCGGGCGGATGTAGGACCTGCCCGCGTTCATCCAGCCGCGCATCGCCGGGTCGATCGACAGACAGAGCACCTGCACCAGGAATTCCCCGTCGCCTGGCTGCCCGGTCCTCTCCTCGGCGTGCTCCCAGTCGGTGGGCCGCGGCTCTCCCACGGGACGTGCTGCCAGGCGCACCTGGTGGTTGATCCTGCTCATCTCGGCGGCTCCTTCGGCGTGGGATCGGCGGTCAGCACAACCGTGCAGGCCGCCGTCGTCGCGTACCGACACCTCTGCCGGGCATACCAGCCAGTCGGTACGGACGGTGAGCGTACGGTGCTGCCCCGTCGGAGGCAAGAGGGAGCCTGGCGCGGCGTACGGCGACGCAAGCGTGCGGCCCGGACCCGACGCCAACCGTGGTGAGATCGCGATTCGCGCGCCCTACGCCGGCTATGGGCTGCGCGCGCACCGTCGCCGTCTTCCCGCGCGAGGACCGCAACTCCCTGTCATGGCTGACGGGATGGGTGAGGCACCGACGTCTGAAGGTACAAGGCCCGCGATGTCGGAGGAGCGGCAGCTCAAGGCGGGCTGACACTCTGCAATCGGCAGCTCCGTCAGCATCTGTCCGGCACGTCACCGGCCAGGTGCTGGTTCCGTGCTGAGAAGGCGGGGCTCGCGGCGACCTCCTCGTGGCAGACCGTCACGGTCTCGCCGCCGATCTCCATAGAGGCCGGCTCGGAGCCCCAGCAGCAGGGGCTCATGACTGGGCAGGTGCCTTGGTCTACGCGGCCTTCTGCACCGGTCTCGACGCGGTCGCCGGCCTCGCGGCCGGAACCGCAGTCGAGCACGCCGACGAAACAGCGAGCCTCGGGCCGATCAAGCGCCCGCTCCACGACACAGGGGAGGCGCTCGGGCAAGGCCGGTGCCTACGCCCTCATGGGCGCCATCACGGTGCTGCTCGCGCCGGCTGGTCCTTCATCGACAGCCACATGCTCTGGCCCCGCGGCGTGTGCTGAACGTCAGCAATCCCGACCGGTGTCAGCCGTCGCCTCTGGGGCGGAGGCGGTGTGGCCCGCCTCGGCGGCGGAACGGTCGGGCTGGTCGGCTGGGGCGACGGTCACCGTGACTCCGAGGGCCGTGGTCGCCAGGAACCCGCCGCCGATGACACTCAGGGGACTCGATGCCGCTGGCTTGTGGTTCCCGTGCTGGTTGGGCCTGCTCATGTCCGACTCCTCGTGGTTCGGCGACCGCCACTCCGGGCTGGTGGCGAGGGTCCAGGCTTGCCGGTTCACCAGCCTGAGTGAAGCTGGTTGGTCGTCGTGTCAACCTCTCGTAAGAATTGGGCCGGACCCTCCCGCCTCAGCCAAGGCTTGTCCCGTTACTCCCGACTGTGGGGCGTGGGTGCTGGCATGATGACGTCCATGACTGCATACCGAAAGGCCGATGCCGCGTAGACCGCCTGGCGCCCTGCGCGTCGAACAGCATGGTCCTCGCGCCTGGGAGGACCCGCCGCCGGATCGGATCCACGGGCTCTCTGCCCGCACCAGCCTCGTGATACATCGAGCAGAGAGGCTGTCGGCCGACTATTACGTCTATCCCGGTGCCACGGAGCGTGCGCTGCGGCGTTACCAAGCGTTTCTGGAACCGCCTGGACGTCGGCCTCTCTATCCGCAGGACGCGGAGTGCTCGTGCCGGGGCTGTTCCTTTGACGACGTGAGGCATGCCCGCGACGTGCTGGAGCTGGTCCTGGAGCAGCTGCCTGTCCGGGCTCGTGCCGAGCTGGAGCGCAAAGTGGTTTCTCTGGACACCGTGTACCTCAAGCGCACCCTTCCCGACCCGTTTGCGGACCGTCGGCAGTGGCGCCCTGACCTTTGGTGGCGTCGTCGGCTCGCGGGCGGCAGGGAGGCGGGTTGAAGACCCGAGGTCCAGCGCGGCGGCAGTGAAACGATCACCGCGTGGCTGATGTGATCACGGTGTCGGCGCCGACCTGGACAGTGCCCTTCAGCGGACTGAACCCGCGCCATTTCGGCAAGTTGGTGACCGCTGTGCGGCGTCAAGGTGCAGACGCCGCACATCGGGGTCGGCCGTGGAGTTTGCCGCTGGAGGAGCGGATGCTGCTGGTTGCGGCGTATGGGCGTACCGACTTGACGCTGCGCCAGCTCGGCCCGGTGTTTGGGGTCTCGAAGTCTTCAGCCGACCGCCTGCCACCAAGGCCGCCGTCGGCGTCACCATGACGATCGCTGACGGCGGCAATCCGGGCACCGGCCTCGTAATGCCCCCACCGACGCCGCGAAGACGAGGAACTCCCCGACTGGAAGCAGGCACACAGCAAGCCCCACAAACAGGTCCGCGCCCGCGTCGAGCACAGCTTTGCCCGCAGGAAGACCTGGAAGATCCTGCGCGATTGCCGACTCAAGGGTGACGGCGTACACCACGCCATGAGCGGCATCGCCCGCCTGCGCAACCTCGCCCTCGCCGGATAGTCGATCGGGGCCGAACGACGGTCGTCCTCACCCACGCCTCATCGGAGATCAGTTACGGGACAACGCCTTGGCTTGTCGTTCAGGGTCCCGACTCGAAATGGCCTTCGAACTCGGTGGCTTACCTGGGCATTCGCCGGACGCACCCGGCCTCGGCCTGATCATGTGTCCTTGGTCGGAGGGCCTCGGCAAGGCCCAGCACGCGCACGCGGCCGTGCCCATGCCCCTCTTACCTTCGAGCCCCGGGGCAGGTAGGACGGAATACTCCGAGTACGGCCGAGGCTGACCTGATCATGAGTGAGATTCTTGTGACTGGCGCGACCGGCAACGTCGGCCGACAAGTTGTTGTTCAGCTCCTGGCCACAGGCGCCGTTGTGCGTGCATCGGCGCGTGATCCCGACTCGGCCGGGTTACCGGAGGGAGCCAAGGTCGTAGGCGGGGACCTGTCCGAACCGGACACGCTGGAGGGGACACTGGCGGGGATCGACACCGTGTTCCTGATCTGGCCTTTCCTTGCGCCCGAGGGCGCGCCCGCCGTACTGGAGGCGATTGCAGGACATGCCCGCCGCATCGTCTATCTCTCATCGTCGGGTGTGAACGAGGACGCCGAACGGCAGACCGACCCGATCAACCAGCTCCACGCCGACATGGAGCGCCTGATCGAAAAATCAGGCCTGGAGTGGGCCGTCCTGCGGTCGAACACCATCGCCTCCAACGCGCGAGGGTGGGCCGAGCAGATCCGCACCACGCACGTCGTTCGCGGCCCCGACATCGCCGCCACGGCGGTGATCCACGAGCGGGATATCGCGGCGGTGGCGGTACATGCGCTGACCGATGACGGGCATGCGGGCGCGAAATACGTCCTGACCGGCCCGCAGGTACTGAGCAGAGCCGAGCAGGTACACACGATCGGAGAAGCGATCGGCCGCCCGACGCGCTTCGAGAAGGTCCCCGTACAGGTCGCACGACAGCAAATGCTCGCCGACGGCAGGCCACCCGCTCTCGTCGAGGCCCTGTTGGCCAGCGCTGAAACGCGACCCGAATCGAACTTGATCACCTCCACGGTGGAAGAGATCACCGGATCACCGGCGCGCACGTTCCGCTCGTGGGCGGAAGAGCACGCGGACGATTTCCGCTAGTTCGCCGTTCAGAGTCCCGGCCCGAAATGGTCCTCGAACTGGGTCGCCCACCTGGGCATTCGCCAGACGTGCGGACAACCTCGGCCTGATCATGTGCATCGATCAAGGACACACCCGACCAGACATAGGCCGTGGAGACGAGTGTGCTGCACCAGGAGATCCAGCGAGAGGCGTTCGCGACCCTGTCACGCTGCCGGGCGGAGTTGTGCGCATCCATGACCGGACGGGCGGACGCGTTGTTCGAGCTGACGGACGCGCTGCTGTGCACGGACGGGCCAGTGCGGACACTGGTGGATCTCGCGCGCTTGCGCCTGAACACTGCCGTGACCACGGCGCTTTGTACGGCGGGCTGAACAGGGTCACCTCGATGTCGAACGATTCCGCAGGACGTTGGCGAGTCCGCCGCTGCCCAAGGCCGCGGACGGGCGTCTGGTCCTGGCCGTCGACGTCAGCCCGTGGCTGCGGCCGGACGCCGCCACCTGGCCGGACCGTTCCTTCTGTCATACCTACGGCGGGGCGAGAACAAGCGCCTGATGAGCCCCGGCTGGCCGTACTCGGTCATCGCCGCGCTGGAGACCGGACGGACCTCGTGGACCGTGATCCTGGGCGCCGTCCGGCTCGGCCCGGGCGCCGACGTCGCGGCGGTCACCACCACCCAGATCTGCGAGGCCGTCGCCCGCCTCATCGCCGCCGGCCAGTGGAGGGATGGCGACCAGGACATCCTCATCGTGCTGGACGCCGGATACGACGCGCCCTGCATCGCTCATCTTCTGGCCGATCTGCCGGTCGAGATCTCCGGCCGGATGCGCTCGGACCGTGTCCTGCGCCGGCCCGGCGATTTGCTTCAGTCAGACGCCTCTGGCTGACGGTGGTCAGCATGTCCGGCGGAAGCCCGGCTGACCGCTGTCCCATGCGCGTCGAGGCGGCGGCCGGGCCGAGGTCGCGCGGGCAGGCGTATGTCTAGGGCACCGGTACCGAAGCGACCGTTGCCACCCTCCCACTTGGCGCCGGCACGAGCCTCTTCAACGACGTGGCTCTCACCCCGGGCGGTGTCTGGTTCACCGACTCCGACGCCTCTGGAGGACTTCGCCGGGCGCCCTCGCCACGTCAGGCGGAATGCGGAACTCGAGCTCGGGACGGTCCCACACCACAGCGGGTGGGCTCGCGGACACGGTCCCGGTGTGCACCGCACCCACGCTGCGGTAGAAGCCCTCGGCGGGAGGGTGCGACACCACCCGGACGCGGTCGAGCCCGGCGGCGCGGGCTTCGGACTTCATGTGCGCGACGAGCAGCCGTCCGATGCCACGTCCTTGTGCTCCATCGGCGACGAACAGCAGGTCAAGCTCCGGCGGGACGAGGACGAGCGAGTAGAACCCGAGGACACGGTTATCGTGCTCGTCGGCGGCGACGGCTACGAAGACGCGGTGGGTCTCGATGTAGTCGGGACCGACCCGGTAGTCCGCGACCATGGCCGAGTACTGCCCTTCGTAGGCGCGTGAACCACGCACGAGCCGTGTGAGCCGTCTGGCGTCCCGCGCGACGGCCCTGCGGATCGTGGTCGACCCATTCCTGGGCGTAATGCCTGTATTCATTAGGGGAGTATTACGTACCGGGAAACACCTTCATGCGCGGGTGCGGCTGAGCAGATCGCGAAAATCGACTGTGGAAGCCGAGCTCGGCGGCGCCCTGGCCCGCGCATGGTCCGGATCTTGGGCGCCTTCGCCCCGTGGTTTCCCCGTCGAGTTCGCCCATGCGAGCGACCGTGTGGGAGCGCCTCATCCAGCGCTACGGCCCGCATACGGTAACGCGGCGTCGCAGAGCGAAATGGGAAATGCCTTGGCCACCCCGGCGATCCCCAAGGCGGCGGTCTCCGGGAGTTCGTCGGTGGTGAACCCAGAGGCAGCGCCCGGAACGAAGCGGGCGTGTGGGAGCAGCTGCACGTGGTGCTGCTGGAGAAGCTGCGTTCAGCCGGCAAACCCGACTGGCCCCGGGCGGTGATCGACTCCTCCCACACCAGGGCCGCTCGGCGGGAGCCAAGAGCGGACCCAGCCCGGCAGACCGCGCACGGCCGGGCAGCAAGCACCACTACGTCCAACGCCGTACCGGCTCCGATGTGACGGCTGCTTCGAGGCGACCTCACATGTACGGGCGTCTGTGAGCAGTGCCGGGATCCCCGTCGTGGTTTCTGCGTTCCAGACGGTTGATGGCGGGGGTCGCCATCGCTCCGTGCATCATCACCGAGACCACCACGGTGAAGGCGACCACGGCCCACAGTTCGCGCTCCAGTCCGCTGAAGGAGTTCTGCCCCAGCGCGTACGAGAGGTAGAAGAGCGAGCCGATGCCCCGGATACCGAACAGCGATACGACAGCGCGCTCCAGTCGCCCCGTTGTGCTCTTCACCTGAGCCAGCCATCCGGTGAGGGGCCGGACGACCAACAGCACCAGGATCCCGACGGCCGCCCCCTTCAGGGTCAGGGCGGACAGGGCACCGGCGGCGAGGTACCCGCCGAGCAGGAACAGCAGCAGGGCGGT
Organism: Streptomyces azureus; assembly: GCF_001270025.1. NCBI lineage: Bacteria > Bacillati > Actinomycetota > Actinomycetes > Kitasatosporales > Streptomycetaceae > Streptomyces > Streptomyces azureus. The sequence goes on from NZ_DF968236.1 coordinate 13,344, forward strand.
GAGCAGCCGCTCGATCTGCTCGGTGAACTCGTGCAGCACCTTGTGGTAGCCGTGGCTGCGCTCGGCGGCCCGGATGACGCAGGCGGTGACGAACACCGACAGGAAGCCGTATCCGTGGAGCACCTCGGCGAGCCCGTAGGACAGGAAGGTGGCTGCCAGCGCCACGAAGCCCTCCATGTGCTCGGACAGCCGCAGCACCGGCGTCCTGGCCCGGAAGAACATCCACCCCAGCAACCAGCCGACGCCCGCACCGACGGCCAGCCCGACGGCGCACCTGCCCAGCGCGTCGGTCAGCGCCCAGTGGCCGATCCACTCCGCCGACCACCCGGTGCCGGCCGCCGTGGCTAGGGCGATGGCCGCGTAGACGAACGGGAACGCGAGTCCGTCGTTCAGCCCGGCCTCGCTGGTGAGAGCGAACCGTGCCTCGTCCTCGTCCCGCTCGGTACCGAGCGGCTCGCCCACCCGTACCTCCCCGGCCAGCACGGGATCGGTGGGGGCGAGCACCGCACCCAGCAGCAGGGCGACGGCGGGAGGCCAGTCCAGCAGGCCCCAGGCCAGCAGCGCGACGGCCACCACCGTCAGTGGCATGGTGACGCCGAGCAACCGCCAGGTGATGGACCACCTGCGACGGCCGAAGGGCCGGTCGATGGCGAGTCCCGCGCCCATCAGCGACACGATCACACACACCTCGGTGGTGTGCTCGACCCACAGGCGGTCGTGCACGGGATCCACCGCCGGTACGGACACCGGCAGCAGCTGGATGAGGACGCCCGCGACCAGGAAGATCATGGGCATGGAGAACGGCCGCCTGGAGACGACCCGGGGCAGGACGGCCGCCCCGAGCGCCCCCATTCCCAGGCACATGTAGGCAACGTCCGAAAGCGTCACTGCATACTCCTGTGACCGGGGATGCTCGCCGCCGAAGCGCCGGCCCGGCGCCCCGTGTGGTGGATCGGCCGGTCAGCCGAGGGCCTGGATGAGCTCGTTGCAGGCCTTCTCGCAGGAGCGGCAGGCTTCGGCGCACAGGCGGCAGTGCTCGTGCTGGTCGGCGTGGGCGGAGCACTCGTCGGCGCAGGCTTCGCAGGCGGTGGCGCACGCCTGGAGGATCGCGCGGGTGATGTCGGCGTCGTAGCCGGTGTGGCGGGACAGGACGGAGGCCGTCGTGTTGCACGCACCGGTGGAGGCTTCGACGAGCAGCTGTCCGGGTGAGGCGTGCTCGATGCGCAGGTTCACTTCTACGCCGGGGTGGCGGTCACGCCGCCTTCCGAGTTCGGTGTCGAAGAACTCCCGCTGGCCGCTTCTCACCCATGTGGGGTCCACTGGGACCGTTGTGACGGCCCCAGTGGGTGACGTGGCGGTGTCGGAGGCGCAGTGCACCATGTCGAGGCGAGCACCGCGCAGACCGGCTTCCAGGAACGCCACGTCGAGGGCTTGCAGCGAGGCGTCGTCGGTGTCGACGCCGACCACGACACGATTGTCCGGCCGCTCCGCCGTCTCCGAGGGACGCACGACAACGACGGGGCACTCGGCGTGCGTGGCCACCTGCCAGCTCACTGATCCGAGTGGCAGCCGGGGAAACCCACCGCTGCCCCGATGACCGATCACGATCAGCTCCGCATCCGCGGAGCGTTCGATCAGGCCGGCAGCCGCGGGCCCCATGATCAGCTCGCCGCTGACGGAGAGGCCGGGAACCTCCTCGCGGGCCAGCCGCTCGTAATGCTCCACCAGCTGGGCGCTCGCCTTGGCCGCGGAGCGGCTCTCCTCCTCGTCGGAGACGGAACCTCCGGGCAGTGGCAGCTCGAAGGCGTGGGCGATCTGCAGCGGGCGTCCGTGCAGTGCCGCCTCGCGGGCTGCGAACCGTACGAGGTCTTCATGGCCGGGTCCCCTGTCGATACCGGCGATGACGGGGCGCTCCGGCGGCTGCACGGCACTGGTCATGGCTGCTCCCGGTCGGCATCGGTCCCAGGGCCGTTTCGGGTACCCGAACCCAGGCTGCTCCAGACGTCCGCCGGTGATGCCTCTGGGCGAGTGCCGCCGAGGTCCGCAGGGGAGCCAGGAATCCTGTCGGACGGGGCGCTGCGTGCTCGGGGCGCGCGCTGCTGCCGCACCGTCGCCGTGTCCATGTCGCTGCCAGAGCAGGCGCCGGTACTTGTCGTGGTCGGTCGGCCAGCAGCGCGTCCGGCCATCGGCGTGGTCGCGTCAGAAGCGCGAGGCGGCGTCGGCCAGTGTGCGCTCCATCGCCGAGGCCGCCCAGCGGGTGCTGCTCAAGCCCGTTCCGCGGCTCGCCGGGCGGGTGCGTGCGGCCGTCTCCTAGATGTCCGCCGTCGCTGATGCCCGTATCGGCGGGGGACCTGTACGAAGTGGTCACCTCACCCCATGGCGTACGGGTGATCGTGGGCGATGTCCAGGGCAAGGGGCTGGAGGCGGTGGAGACCGCAGCAGTGGTCCTTGGCGCCTTTCGCGAAGCGGCTCCCGGGGAAGCCGACCTGGCAGCTGTGGGGTGCAGGCTGGAGCGGGCCGTCGAGCGGCAGCTGGAGGGGGAGAAGTGCGCCACCGCCATCCTCGCCGAAGTGCGGGCGGAAGCAGCCGGCCGCGCGTTCCTGTTCAAGGAGCGCGCCCCGGAGACAGCCCTGGAGACGGTGCGCCAGGACCTGCTCCAGCACGTCAACGGCCCGCTGCACGACGACGCCGCCGTGCTGCTGCTCCGCTACCGCTGACGCTTGGCGCCCCTTCGACCGCCGTACGCTCGACATCAATGCGGCGAAGCCTGACTTCACTGGGGGAGCGACGTCAGCGGGGCAAGGACTGATCAGCGGGGCCGGTTCTGGGTACTTGCCCGCTCATGCAGCCCTGGCAGCCACTGACACGCCGAGAGGGATACCTGCCGATCGAGGATCATGGCCTGATCGGTGACGGCCGTGGCTGCGCGCTGGTCGGCCGGGACGCGGAGATCAGCTTCATGTGTGTTCCGCGCTTCGACCGGGACCCCGTGTTCTGCTCCTTGCTCGACCGGCGTGACGGCGGTGGCTTCATGCTCTCGCCGGACGGAGTGCGGGAGAGCCGCCAGCGCTATGTGGACGACACGGCCGTTCTGATCACGGAGCTTCGCACGGACACTGGCGTTCTTCAGGTCACGGACGCCTTTGTGCTGCGTCCTGGTGCCCGTCTGGAGGAAGACGCGCCGGCAGCGGTGGGCGAGTTGATACGCCAGGTCCGCGTTGTGGAGGGCGAGGTCACGCTTCGTGTCTGCCTGGAGCCACGCGGCGGCGCGCGCATCCGTCGCCGGGGAGAACACTGGATCCTCGACTGTGTGAGGCAGGGCATCTCCCTGCGGCTGTGGTCCTCACCCCCGGTGACGCTTCCGGCCGACGGCCTGACGCTCCACGCAGGGCAGGAGCTGACTTTGCGGTTGGGCTGGGAGGAGTCGCCCAGCCCCTACCCGTCTGTGGAAACCGGCCTCGAGAGCACGGTGCGTGCCTGGAAACGCTGGGCCGCTTTCGTGGTCGACGACGTACCGCGGTCCGACCTGGTGCGCCGGTCGGCTCTGACCCTGAAACTGCTGGACCACTTCGAGAACGGGGCGATCATCGCGGCTCCCACGTCGTCACTCCCCGAGTACATCGGGGGGACACGCAACTGGGACTACCGCTACTCCTGGATCCGGGACGCCGCCTACACCGTCTTCGCGCTTCGCCGGATCGGACTGCCGTCGGAGGCGGGGGGCTTTCTGCAGTGGGCCCTTGAGGCCGCTCGTCACAACCATCAGCCGCGGGTTCTGTACGACGTCGACGGTGAAGCCCCGCCGCCGGAGGTGGTGGACGACGGACTTGAGGGTTATCGGCGGTCCGCTCCCGTTCGGTGGGGTAACGCTGCGGTCGAGCAGACCCAGCACGATGTCTACGGGGAGATCCTGGACTGTGCCTTCCAGTGGGCAGCCACCGGAGGAACGTTCGACGCGACGTTGTGGGACTGGTTGGCCGGCCTCGCCGGGCGTGCCGAGCACGCCTGGCGCAGTCCCGACCACGGCATCTGGGAGGTCCGCACCTCCGGCAGGCCCTTCACCTACTCCGCCGCCATGTGCCAGGTCGCCCTCGACCGGGCCGCCAGGCTCGCACGACGACTGAAGCTGCCCGGTGACGCGGACCACTGGGCTCGCGAAGCCGGGCAGCTCACCGAGCGCATCCTCCGCCATGCCTGGAACGAGCAGACGCGTTCCCTGACCGAGCACCTGGGCGAGGGAGGAGCGCTCGATGCCTCCCTCCTCGCTCTGCCGCTGCGCCGGGTGGTGCCTGCCGACCATCCCAGGATGGTGGCCACCTGCCGGGCGATCACCGAGCAACTGGGTGCGGGCCGCGGACTGCTGTACCGCTACCTGCCGGAGCGTTCACCGGACGGCATGGATCATCAGCCCGAGGGCGCCTTTCTGCTGTGCAGCTTCTGGCTCGTGGACAACCTGACGGGGCAGGGCAAGATCGAGCAAGCCGGTGAACTGTTCGAGCGCCTGTGTTCCCACGCCAACCACCTGGGGCTGCTGCCCGAACAGATCGACCCGTCCGACGGCACGTATCTCGGCAACTATCCGCAGGCCATCAGCCACGTCGGGCTCATCTCCAGCGCGGTCACCCAGGCACGCGCCACCCGAGGTGTACGCCCGGACCTCTCCACAGCAGCCTGGTTCGCATGACTCATCGAGGAGCGGAACTGTCGCCGCCCCCTCTGCTGTCGTGAACTACTGCGGACGCTCGTTGAGGGCTTCGGGGCAAGGCGGTCAGACTCACGGACTCCACCCCCACCCAGGCCGCCAGGGTGAGCGATTGTCGCCCGATGTCGAATGTCGGACCCGGCATCCGGGCGCAAGCGGCATCAACGCTGGGTCGTGGAGCGCGTTCGCTCGCCTGCACTGGTTTCGCCGCCTGCGGATCCGCTCGGAGATGCGGCGACGACATCCAGGAAGCCCTCCTCGCCCTCGGGCGCGCACTGATCTGCTGGCGACACGTGAAGGGATTGCGCTAGGAGTGCAGGGGCGAGACGACGTGCTGGCCCTTCAGGATCTCGCGGTTGTGGTGATGCGTGACGCGAGCGGGCGTTCGACCTGCGGGTGCGGCGGTGCGGCGCCCCGGGTGGTTGCGCCGAAGCTTTCTGATGTGTCGTATCGGTGGGCCGGATCAGTGGGTGAAGGCGACAGATGCCGCGAGATCCTTTGGAATTCGAGTGCGTCGAGGCGTTCGGCGAATGCGGTGTGGATGGCGTCGTAGGTGTCGGAGCCGAGAGTGAGGCGCAGGGGCGGGTTCGGATGGCGGGTGGTGTCGTAGATGGCGGCGGCGAGCCTGGCCGGGTCGCCGTACGCCGAGTCCGTATCCCCTCCGCCTCCCTGTAGCGGCCCGCCGGGCTCCAGCCTGGCTGGAATCGCCCCGTCCGCCATTCCTCACTTGCCGCTCGTGGTGGATGGGCGCGCTATGCGTCAGTGGTTCGCATTCTCAGCCTCGGATGCCGGCCGAGGAGTTCGGCCAGACCGTGGCGTGTCGCGGCGAGGACCACGCGGTCTTGGGGCCGCAGAACGTAGCCGGGGTGGAGGTTCCATACGAGTCCGCCGGGACGGTCGGCGCCGTCGTACGCCGGTGTGGCAGCCAGGTCGGGCACCCGCTCGTCCGGTTCGGCCGTGTCCAGCGCCAGAACGCGCCACGCCCTGGGGCAGAACGACTCTGCGATCGTGCGCCCCTCCAGCTGCGGGTGTCCGGCGACAGTGAGGGCGGCGAAGAGCAGGACGCGGCGTTCGACCGGTATGGCGCCCAGGACCTGGCGGCCCATCATGGCCCCGGCGAAGGCAGGAGCCGCGAGGCTGGAGACGCTTCGGCTGCGGGTGAGGGCTCGTGGGTGAGCGGCGCGCAGGGTGCGGTAGACGGCTGTGGCGAAGTCGTCGTCGTACAGCCGCAGGACCACCCGCAGATCCGGTTTGACGGAGCGCGCGTACAGGGCGGCTTCCAGGTTCGTTGTGTCGCTGCTGGTCAAGGCGAGCAGGGAGTGCGCGCGGTGGACCTTTGCGGCCTCCAGCACGCCCTCCTGAGTGGCGTCCCCAAGGACGGTGGGGACGCGCAGACGCCGGGCGAGCGGGAAGCCGCGCGCTTCGGGGTCCTCTTCGACGCACACCACGGGGATGTCGAGTTCCCGCAGGCGGGCCAGCACCCGGGTGCCGACCTTGCCCAGGCCGAGGAGGACGACGTGGCCGGACAGGCCGCGGGGCGGCCGGCGCAGCGTGGAGGTGGTGCGGAAGGTGCCGAGCGCCTCCAGGACGGCCGCGAGCAGTACGGGCATCAGCAGCAGGCCGGCCAGTCCGGCGAGGAGTTGGAGCACCTGCCGTGCGGTGGGCTCGTCGAGCGCCGGGTCGCCGATCGCGAAGAGGTCGAGCAGCGTCAGGTAGGCGGCGTGCAGCGGGTGGTCGCCGGTGGTCAGCCAGGTCGCGACGGCCAGGCCCAGGACGCAGGCCACGAGTCCGGCCAGTGACCAGCACAGCCGGCGCGAGAACAGGGAGCCCAGCGGCAGTCTGCGCCGTGCGAGCCGTCGCGGTGCGGAACCGGAGGCGGTGTGTGTGACGGTTTCGAGGACCACGGTGCCGCGGCCGGTGGCAGCGGCGACCGTGTCGTCGTCCGGGAGCAGGATGGGCGCTTCCCGGCCGCTGGCATCGGATCCTTCCGCGCCCGCCGGGTCGTTGGTGGTCGACGACAGCAGGGCGAGGACGGGAAGGCCTGGATCGGCAACACGGCCGTGGCCGGGCGGAGTGCGTTCCACGGCACGCAACAGCAGTCCGTCGGCCTGGACGACCTTGCTGGTACCCGCGACGGCGGTGGCCGCGAGCGCGGGCGCCGCCGTGTCCGCGTCCGACAGGACCGTGGTGGAGGTGTCCAGGGCCTCGGGATCAAGGCCTGGGACGGCCAACGCGGCGGCCTGGTCGAGGAGTTCCTCCAAGTGCTGTCCGAGCTTGCGGTTGTAGAGCCGGATGACCAGGCGCAGCCGTGGGTTGAGGCGGCGGGCAGCCAGCGCCGCATGGATGTTGGTCTCGTCGTCGTCATGTACGAGCGCCAGCGCGGCGGCCTCGCGCACCCTCGCCTCGGCCAGGGTGGCTTCGTCGAGGGCGGCGGCCTCGACGACGTGAGGTGCGCCGGTGGCACCGGAGACGGTCGAGCCTTCCGTACGGTTCATGGCGGCCTGTATGCGGCCGAGCAGCGCGGCGGCGGGCGTCCGTCCGCGGGTGGTGGCGTGTTGCCGCGAGGGCGGTACGACGAGAGTGACCCGCTCCCGGTACACCGTCGCGAGCTCGGCGGCCAGCCGCTCGGCGAGCGCGTCGTCACCACACACGATCATGTGCCCCGGACGCGGCACGCCGCGCGCGGGCTGAGGGAATGTGATCATGCCGCACGGCACCCCCGGCTCCGGCAGGGGAGAAGCGGCGCAGGCGCGCGTACCACCCCACGGACCACGCTGAGGACCATCATGAGCACCACGTCCGGAACCCCCGTTCAACGAAATCTCTCGGCCTTCTTCCGTCAAGATCGCCGACCAGACTTCCCGGCACACCGCTGGGAACGCTACAGGCTCCTGACGCTGCGTCATAGAGCGACGGAGCGCGCCACGGCTGCTGACCGCCAGAGTGTGAAGGGCGCGGCATCAAATCCGCGTAAAGATTGCCGGAAGCAGGCAATGTCCTACCCCGTGTCCGCGTGCGACGATGCGTGCACCAGCGGGGGAGGGCAAGGGGAGGCGGTGTGCACGGATGGCCTGGTTTCTAGGGCTCGGCATTACGGGGGTCGTCCTCCTTGCCCTGTCGTTCGTACTCGACGGCGTGCTCGAGGGACTGCTCGACGGCGTCGCCGACGGACTTCTGTCGCTGCCGGTGATCGCCGGCTTCCTGTCCATGTTCGGTTTCTCCGGGGTGATCGTCATGGGCACCACCGGGCTGGGCCCGGTGGGGGCGACGGTGATCGGGGTGCCGGCCGGTGTCCTCACCGGTTGGTTCGCCTACCGCCTGAGCCGGGCTCTGATGTACGACTCCTCAGGCGCCGCTCCTCGTGACGACGATCTGATCGGCGCGTCCGGCTCGGTCGTTACGGCGATCCCCGCCGACGGCTACGGCGAGGTGCTCGTGCACCTGGCCGGGCAGCCGGTGAAACTCTCGGCGAAGAGCCCCGTCGCCGTCGCCCGGGGAGCCGAGATCTGGGTCGAACAGGCGCTGTCGCAGTCCGCGGTGTCCGTCCGTCCGGTCGAACGCTGACCCGGCGGAGCCGCCCACCCGTTTCGGTACAGGCCCAGCCGTGCCGTTTTTTCATCCACACACCCTTACCGAATGCCGTCCTCAGGGAGGGCTGAGGGGACAACACCATGAGTTCTGTTGCCATCGCGGTGGGAGGAGTCTTCGTACTCCTCGTACTGATCGCGCTGGTCGTCGTCAGCCGGTACAAGGTCGCCGGTCCCAGCGAGGCGTTCATCGTCACCGGGCGACGCGGCAAGAAGGCCACCGATCCGGAGACCGGGCGGGTGTTCACCGACAACAGCGGCCAGAAGGTCGTGGTCGGCGGCGGCGTGTTCGTCGTGCCGTTCGTACAGCAGAAGTTCACCCTCGACCTCTCCTCGCGGCACATCCCCGTCGCGGTGCGCGGCGCGGTCACCCTGCGCGGTGTGAAGGCCAACCTGGAGGGTGTCGCGATCGTCAAGGTCGGCGGCAGCGAGGACTCCATCCGGGCTGCGGCGCAGCGGTTCCTGATGCAGCAGGACGGCATCGTCGGCTTCACCCAGGAGGTGCTCTCCGGTGCGCTGCGGGCGATCGTGGGCCGGATGTCGGTGGAGGACATCATCCGGGACCGGGCCGTGTTCGCCGGACAGGTGGCGGAGGAGGCGGAGGCGAGTCTGTCCGGGCAGGGCCTGGTGCTGGACGCATTCCAGATCCAGGACATCACCACTGAGGGCTCCTATCTGGAGGACCTCGGCCGGCCCGAGGCCGCCCGCGCCAAGCAGGAGGCCGACATCGCCGAGGCGGTCGCCCGGCGCGCGGCCGAGCAGGCCCGGCTGAAGGCCGAGGAGGAGATCGCGATCGCTCAGCGGACCTTCTACCTCAAGCAGGCCGAGATCAAGGCTGAGACCGACGAGGCCGCGGCCCGGGCGGCGGCCGCTGGTCCGCTGGCGGAGGCCGCACGTCGGCAGGAGATCCTCGCCCAGCAGGAGAAGGTCGCCGAGCGGCAGGCCGAACTGACTGACCGTCAGCTCGACACCCAAGTGCGCAAGCCCGCCGACGCCCAGCGGTACGCCGCCGAGCAGGAGGCCGAGGCCAAGCGCGTCGCCCGCGTCAAGCAGGCCGAAGCCGAGCGGCTGGCGGAGATCGCCGCTGCCCAGGCGGAAGCCGAGCGGTCCCGGCTCACGGGTGAGGGTGAGAAGCAGCGCCGTACCGCGCTGGCGGAGGCAGAGGCCATCGAGGGCCTGAAGCAGGGTGAGGCCGAGCGGTCCCGGCGTGCCGCCATCGCGGAGGCGGTCCGGCTGGAGGGTGAGGCCGACGCGGCGGCAATCGGCGCGAAGGGTGCTGCCGAGGCCGAGGCGATGCACAAGAAGGCCGACGCCTTTGCCCAGTACGGCGACGCGGCTGTGCTGCAGATGCTCGTCGAGGTGCTGCCGCAGGTCGTGGCCAAGGCGTCCGAGCCGCTCAGTGCGGTGGACAAGATGACCGTCATCTCGACCGACGGCGCGAGCCGGCTGTCGCGCACCGTCGCCGACAACGTGGCCCAGGGCGTCGAACTCCTCAGCTCCACCACGGGGGTCGATCTCGCCGAGCTGCTGAAGGGCATCACTCAGCGCAACGAGTCCGCCGAGCCCGTGGCCACGACGGCCGCTGAGCCCAACGGGCAGATCCAGATCGGCTGAGACCCACACATCCAACCGGTACAGGGGCCCGCGCGGCATCGAGCCGCCGGGTCCCGACTCCGGGGCTGTTGCGGCAGGCGACCGACTCGCAGTGGAGGCCAGGACCGCGATCGCACTCGGGCAAGCCGTCGGGGCATCCTTACCTGTGGCCTGGCGCTCTTCCTGTCCGGGCCGGCGGGCTTTTGCCGCGTCGCTGATCTCGTGGAGTCCCCAGGATGCCGACGACGTTCTGTTCCCGCCACGGGGGCTCAGGGCGTGCTGCTGATACTTGCAGCTGGTTTTCTGACCGGCCCTGCTCGTCCCCTACCGCCTGGAGCGGATCCACAAGCTCACCGGCACCAGCCCGGCCGACCCCGTCCACCGCTACACCCTGCAGACCGCCGTCAACGGCGCCCGGCTGCTCGGTTGGCCCGGCAATGAGGTCTGACACGATCGATTCGCCCCTGCCGCGCCCAACGCGATTCGCGCGCGAGTCTCGGCGGGACGCCGAGCGATCTCGGACTGACGGCACCGATGACGTCTCGCCCTATGCCGCCCCGGCCCACGCCGACGGCCTCTCCGGCCTGCCCCCGGCCTTCGTCGGCGTCGGCTCCGCGGAGACCTTCCGTCAACGCCTCCGGGGATGGGAGGTGGGCGGTATCGCCGAACCGCACGTGTGGGTGGGCGGCTGGCACGGGTGCGACGGTCCCGTGCCGCAGGCCGTGCTCGACTGGTCGTGCCGACATGATCGGTACGGTGGTACTTGGGCGACGAGAGGGGCGGCGAGGCCGTGGGCGAGGAAGTGGAGATCAGGACGGCGAAGGAGGCCGCCGACCACGAGCTCATCCTGGCGTTCGGACGGCTGCAGGGGGCGGCCAACCGGCTGGAGTACATCCTCGGCCGGGCTCTCGAGGTGGAGTGCGGCATCAGTCATCTGGTCTTCGAGGCGCTGCTGATCCTCGGCCGGGCGGGCGAGCCGGGGCTCTCGATGCGGGCCATCGCCCAGGAGCAGGTGCTGACCACCGGCGGCGCCACCCGGCTGGTGGATCGCATGGAGACGGCGGGTCTCGTGGCGCGCGCGGAAGCCCCCGGCGACCGGCGCGGCAAGCTCGTGCAGCTGACGCCGCTGGGCGAGGAGACGGTCGTACGCGCGTCTCTGGTGCACTTGGAGAACATCAAGCGGTACTTCGTGGAGCCGCTCCCCTCGGCGGACCGCGAGCGGTTCGCCGAGAATCTCCGGATCCTCAGTCATGCGGCTCGGGACGTACTGCCCCGGCTGCCCTGACCTGCGCCCCGGCGACAACGCGCGTGGGATGGCCTCAGCACTGCCATGTGTCCCACCTCACGCGACCACCGAAATATCTGACGCGTCAGTTACTGTTTCATCAGGTGGTTGCTCGCAACCGGCGGGCGCACATCCCTGCCGAGGTCTTCGATGAAGCTCGTCTACGTCTTCGACGCCTACTGCGGCTGGTCGCACGGGTTCTCCGCCACACTGCGCGAGGTCGTCGCCCGCCACCCCGGGATGCCGGTCGAGGTGATCTCCGGCGGCCTGTTCACCGGGCCGCGCCGGGTGCCGATCCGGGAGCCCCGGACGACCGCGCGGCCTGGATCGGCCTGCTGGACGAGATGGCCGCGCTCGACCCGGAGGTGGTCGTCCCCGGCCACCGCCTGCCCGGCACCGCGGCCGACGCCTCCGCCATCACCGCCACCCGCGACTACCTGCTCGCCTTCGAGGAGGAGCTGGCCAAGGCGGCCGACGGCGCCGCGCTCACCGAGGCGCTCGTGAGGCGTTACCCGGACCACGGCATGCTGATCGCCGCCCAGATCGGCGCCAAGGTCGCCAAGGCCGAGATGAAGTGGGGCTGACATGACGGACTTCGCCACCTCCACCGCCCCCGCCGACGTCGTACGCCGTCAGTACCTGGCCTCCGCCGCCGGTGACCTGGAGGCCCTGCATGCCACCCTCGCCCCCGACGTGGAGTGGACCGAGATGGCCGGTTTCCCGCTCGCGGGCACCTACCGCACTCCCGGCGGCGTCACCTCCCACGTCATGGAGGAACTCGTCAAGGAGTGGAACGACTGGGCCGCCCACGACGACACCTACGTCGTCGACGGCGAGAACGTCGTCGTCCTGGCCCGCTACACGGCCGTCAACAAGGCCACCGGCAAGCCGCTCGCCGTCCGCGTCGCCCATCACTTCGTCGTACGCGGTGGGCTCATCGTCCGCTTCGAGCAGTTCGTCGACACCGCGCTGGTGCGCGAGGCGATGAGCGCCTAGACAGTTGCCCGAGTTGCGCCTGGACATCAGGCGCGCGACGCCGAAGGGGACGAGACCTGGGTCGCCGGGCTGGTTGGAGGGCGGTCTCGCGTGGTGCCATGGGGGAGCGGAAGGGCCTGGACGGCCGCACGCTTACTCGGAGGCACCGCGAATGGTTGAACTCGGCTTATTCTTCGGCCTGTTGATCTTGCTCGCGTTGGTCCTGATCATCACGCTCTTGCGCCGAGGAAGGAACAACGGCAACACGGAGAACGCCGACGGCCTCCTCATCGAGCAAGAACGGCGGCTTCAGGCGCAGCAAGAACGGTTCTCCCATGACGCCTCCGTGCACAACTTCTTTCATCCAACAAGAAGGACCGCTAGCGCTCCTGGAGCGGGGTCGCGGTGGTTCGACGACCGTCAGTCGCCGGCCGGCGGGACTGCCTCGGGTGATGCGGCGCAAGGATTATTGACCAGGAGCGTTGTGCGCCGGGCGGCGATCCGCCCATACCGCTGTCCACCCGGCAGGGAAACGAGGTCACTGGCCCAGCTCCACCGTCGTCGTGACCCGCGTGAGGGTGGGTTTCCGGGGCACCGAACCGAACCCGAAGCGCACGGGAGGTTCGACCGGTGCCGTGACACCGAGATCGAGGCCCTCGAAGACCGCGGACACCACGCCAACCGGCCGCATGTCCCGTACGCCGTACCACTCGCGGCGGAGCCCGCCGGCACGGCCGCGGGTTCGTACGTGGGTCGGCAGCAGGTGGGCGGGCCCGTTCGTCAGGGCAGCCCATGCCGGGCGGGCGGCGAGTACGCCGGGCACGCCCCGCAGGAGGACGCCCGCCGGCCGTCGCCGGCCGACAGTGAAGCGCAGCTCGAGCGGCCCCGCGGTGACCGTCCAGGTGTCGTCCGCGACGCTCACGTCGACCGGCACGACACGCACCGTGTCGAAGCTGTAGGTGCCACTGACGAAGTCCGCCGTCCGGCGCGAGGGGGCGAGCAGCAGCCGTTCCCCGTCGGCCCGCTCGATCATCACGTCGCTGAACGGCCCGAACGGCGACCGCTGCCAGTGCCCCAGCACGACGCGCGTCCCGGAGGAAGTGCCCACGCCCGCGATCCAGCCGTCGAAGCGCAGCCGCGGGCGCCTTCCGCGGATGCCGCGCGCGCGGCTCACGGTGCTACTCCCCGGACGGACCTGGCGCCGTGACACGCGGCCTCGACGCCCCGAGCCGCACGTGCCGCACTCCTTCCGAGAAGTGCACCAGGGGCTCGGCGGTGGGCGCGGGAAGGCCTGCCGCGCTGGTCAGCGTCTCCTCGAGCACGTCGACGGCGGCGTAGGCCAGCGGCCAGGGCTCGTGTTCGACCGGCGTCTCCCAGAGCATGCCGAGCCGACGGGTGTACGCCCGCCAGCGCGAGATCAGCCACACGTCCCGCTCGGTGGGCGTGATCGGGTCGCCCGGCCGGACCACCAGGCGGTAGGAGGCCTCGCCGACCCGCCTGGACCCCGCGTACGAAACGACGTCCCCGTTCAGGGAGACGCTCAGTGTGCCCGGGTTGTACGGCGCGCCGACCACCCGGGCCACCAGCATCAGCGGGCAGGCCACCTCGATGGACAGGAACCACAGCCCGTCCGTCCCGTCCCGGTGCCGGACGTAGGTCCGCAGGTTTGTCTCCGCGAACGTCGGGAGCCCGGGCACCAGGGCGGGCACCGCGGGAGGGCGCACATCCGCCATCAGGAAGGGGGTGAGCCCGACCCAGGCCGACCCCTCGTACTCGTCCACCACCAGCTCCTCGGGCAGCAGCGCCTGGACCGCGTCCGGCGGGAAGGCCCAGTGGACGAACGTCTGCCTCAGCCAGCCGGCCCGAAGCGCGGGAACGCGCACGCGCTGCTCCGCTTCATACGCGACCACACACGGCGAGTCCCCCTGCGTGCCCAGCGGAAACGCGGGACGACGTCGGTCCTGCTCAACCTGACCCGCGACAAGGTGCTCGTCATCGACGAGCGCCGTTCCGCCGACACGGTTCCTCGTCGGGAGCAGCAGACGAGTTGGGCCAGTCATCGTCATGGGTAGTCGTCTCTGCACTCACCCTGGGCATCGGAATCCTGGGCATTCTCGGCGTGGTGGCAGGGCTGATCGCTCGCTTTCCTGGCGAGTGGCCGGGGCACCGCCTCCAGCCTGCTCGGGGCAGGTACGGCAGGCACCGTCGTGTGGTTCACTCCGCTCGGCTGGCTGCGGCAGAACTCACGCAGGAAGTGCCCGCCCGCCTGAATGGTGATCAAGGCGATGTGATGGGCGATCACGGCGTGCAGCTCCCGGGCGATCCGCAGCCGCTCCTCGGCGACGCGACGACGGGCCTCCGCTTCCTTGCTCGCCTCCGCCCGCAGCCCGCGGCGTACGAGGGGGCCGGCGGCGTGCCCGCGGCAGCCGGGATCAGGCGTCGCGTCGCTTGAGCAGGGCGGCCGCGCCGGCCAGGAGCACGACGAGGTACACGGTGGCCAGAGCGCTGTCCGATGACGTTTCTTCAGAAGTAGGTTTATGAAAACGATTATCATGTATCTTCAATGGGTTCCGGCTCCCATGAGAAGAAGCGAGGGCACCGATGCTGCGCTCACCGTCGAGACACGTCCGAGGCTGGATCACCGCAGCGATAGCGGCGTCCGTACTGGTCGGATGCGGCGCGTCCACCGAGCCGACGAGCGAAGAAGCCGCCGCGGCCGGTGCCAGGACCGACGTCACGGTGAAACCCATCAAGGCGACACGGGAGTTGACCGACGCGAACGGCGTCGAGGTCTCCCTGGAGAAGGAACCGCAGCGCATCGTCTGCCTGTTCGCGCTCTGCGACGACATCCTGACCGAGCTGGGCATTGTCCCCACGGCCACGAACAGCGCGCTCCTTGCCCACCCCGACTTCCTGGGGGAGAAGAGGGCGAAGGAGGTCGGCGTCATCCCCGGCGGGTTCATCGCCCCGGAGGTGGAGGCGATCCTCTCCCACAAGCCCGATCTCGTGATCGGCCTGGAGGACACCCACGGCAAGCTCGCTCCGGCCCTGAAGGATGCCACCACGTTCTGGCCCATGCAGCCCGAAACATGGCAGGACAGCGTGGGGTACCTGCGCGATGCCGCCGCGCTCACCGGCCGCACCGCCGAGGGTGAGAAGGCCGAGAGGACCTTCCGCACCAAGCTCGCCGAGGCCGAGCGGACCAAGAGTGACAAGACCGCACTCGTCATCTACGGCAGCGACGAGAACTTCGGTGTCGCCACACCGGGGACGGACGTGGCCGGCGGACTGTTCCCCAAGCTGGCGAACTATCCCTGGAAGTCCCGTGGCGTGGAGGGGAGCTACAGCCTCGAAGAGATCCTCGCGCGTGACGTGGACGTGCTGTTCGTCGAGACGATCGCCTTCGGCGACGCGGACGGCAAGCTCTCGGAGAAGCTGGCGAAGAACCCGCTCTGGGAGAAGATCCCGGCTGTGCGGAACGGGGACGTCCACGAGGTGAACTCCGAGGTGTGGGCCAAGGGCCGCGGCACCCGCTCACTGGGCATCGTCCTCGACGAGGCCACGGCCGCGCTGCGGTGAGCGCACCGTCCGCCACGGACAGCACGGTGGGCGGGGTGGCCTCGGGCGGGCGGCACCCGCGCTTCCGTGCGGGCCGGCACCTCGCGCTCGTCGGCCTGTTGGCCGCGGCGTCCGTCTGCGCACTGAGTCTCGGCACGCCCTATGTCCCGCTGCACCGGCTGCCCGGCGCGCTGCTGGACGCCGACAGCACGCTCGCCGGGATCGTCGTCACGGAACTCCGCGTGCCCCGGCTGGTGCTGGCGCTGGTCGCCGGGCTCTGCATGGGCGCGGCGGGGCTCGTACTGCAGGAAGCGCTGCGCAACGCCCTGGCCGTCCCCGAGATGCTGGGCGTGTCGTCCGGGGCCGCGTTCGGGGTCGCCGCACCCCTGGTGCTGGCGGTGTCCATCCCCACCGCCGTCCAGCCCCTGCTGGCCATCGGCGGGGCCGTGCTCGGCGGCGGGCTCACGCTGCTCGCCGCCGGGCTGGGACGCAGCCCGTCCGCCGTCCTGCTCACCGGGGCCGCGGTCGCCGCCGCGTTGCAGGCCGCGCTGCTCGTGCTCATGGTGATGGCCGACCAGTTCGACCTCCAGTTGATCTACCGGTATCTCCTCGGTTCGCTCTCCGCCCGTACCTGGGACGACGTCACCGGGCTGTGGCCCTGGCTGCTCGTGGCGTTGCCCGCGCTCGTGCTGTGCGCGCCGGTGCTGTCGGTGCTGCGGCTGGGGGACGAGGACGCCGAGGCGCTGGGGGTGCGCGCGCAACGGGCCCGGTTCGCCGCGCTGGCCATCGCCATCGTGCTGATCGCGCCTGTGACGGCCGTGTGCGGGCCGGTGGCGTGGGTCGGGTTCCTCGCGCCGCACCTCGCCAGGCGGCTCGACCCGTCGGCTGACGCGGTGCGCTGGCTGCCCTGGTCGGCGGCGTGGGGCGCGGTCGTGGTGGCCGTCGCCGACGTCCCGGCCCGGCTCGCGCTGGCACCCGTGGAGACACCGGTCGGTGCCTGGACCTCCTAGGTGTGCCCGTCGGCGTCGCCCTGCTCCGGTCGGGCCCTCGCAAGCCGACGGCTCGGCGAGGCGCGCCCCGCTCCGACGCCGCTCGCTCGGAGGCCCCGGCGACGGGTCCTGAAGCCGTGCCGACCGCCGGGAAGGAGACCCGGTGAAGCGGCGCTTCGCGGTGTTCGCCGCACTCGCCGTCCTGTGCGCCTGCGCGGAACTGCTGGCTGGGAGGGGGATGTCCCCGACGGTGGTCCGGGACGTCCTCGGCGGGGGCGGTGACGCGACGGAACGGCACATTCTGCTCCAGCTCCGCCTGCCCCGCATGCTGGTGGCCCTCGCCGCGGGGGCGTGCCTCGGCGTGGCGGGCCTGGTCCTGCAGTCCGCCCTGCGCAATCCGCTCGCCGGCCCGGAGGTCACGGGCGTGACGCCGGGCGCGGTGCTCGGGGCCGTCACCGCGACCGCTCTCGGACTCGCGGGGTGGCAATCGCCCCTCGCCGTCGTCGTCGCGGCCTGCGTCGGCGGGTGCACCGGAGCCGCGCTGCTGTGGCTGCTCGCGGGGCGCGGCAGGGGCGACCCCGCGCAGATCGCCTTGCACGGCGTGCTCGTCTCGGCGGTGCTCGGCGGACTCACCGCCATGGTGCTACTCGTCGCGCCCGGTGAGCTCGGCAGCGTCGTCCAGTGGCTCGTCGGCACGACCGAGGGCCGCGTGTGGCAGCACTGGCACCTGCTGTGGCCGTGGGCGCTCGCATGGGGTGCCGTGGCGTGGCTGCTGGCCGGGCCCCTGACCCTGCTGCGCTGCGGCGACGACATCGCCGGTGCCGCCGGGCTGTCCGCCGCGCGGGCCCGGACCCTCGCGCTGCTGTGCGCGGTGGCGCTGACGGCGGGAGCGGTGGCCGCCGTGGGAGCGCTGGGCTTCGTCGGACTGCTCGTGCCGCACCTCGCGCTGGCCGTGTTCGGTGCGGACCTGCGGATGACGCTGCCCGGAGCCGCCCTCGTGGGCGCGGCCGTGGTGTGCGGGTCGGACGCGGCCGCGCAACTGCTGTCGCGGCTGCTGGCGGTCGCGCTGGACTCCGGGCGGCTCACCCTGCCGGTCGGGGCCCTCACCACCTGCGCCGGAGCCGCGCTGCTGCTGGCTGTCGTACGCCGCTCCCCGAGCCGAACGTTCTGATGTCGACGAAGGACAGAGCATGACCGAACCCGTGGGGATCCGCGTCGAGGGAGTCCACTTCGGCTACCCCGGACGCCCAGTGCTGCGCGGCGTCGACGTGACCGTCGAACCAGGCGAGCTGACCGCGCTCATCGGCCTCAACGGCTGCGGTAAATCGACCCTGTTGCGGCTGGCCGCCGGGCTGCTGCGGCCCGACCGGGGGCGCGTGCTGCTCGGCGGGAACGATCTCGCCCGGCTCTCCCGCCGCGCCACCGCCCGCCACGTCGCGCTGCTGCACCAGTCGGCCCCGGCGGTTCCCGGCATGACAGTGCGTCAACTCGTACGTCAGGGCCGGTACGCGGCGCGCGGCCCGCTCGGCATGCTGCGCGAGGGCGACGACCCCGTCGTACGGCGTGCGCTGCGCGATGTCGGCGTGGAGCACTGGGCCGAGCGGGACGTCGACGCGCTGTCCGGGGGTGAGCGGCAGCGGGTCCGGCTCGCGATGGCGCTCGCGCAGGACACCCGGGTCCTGCTGCTCGACGAGCCGACGACGTACCTGGACCTGCACCACCAACTCGACGTGTTGCGGACCGTGGTGCGGCTGCGTGAGGAGCGGGGCCTCACCGTCGTGATGGTGCTGCACGACCTGGCCCACGCCGCCCGGTTCGCGGAGCGGATCGTGGCACTGCGGGACGGCCGTGTGGTGGCCGACGGGACGCCGAAGGAGGTCGTCACCCCCGAACTGCTCGCGGATGTCCTGAAGGTGGCGGGGCGGGTCGGGCAGGACCCCGAGGGCGGCTGGCCGGTGTGCTACCCGGATCATCCGCTGCCGGCGGACGCATACGAGGAGCCCTCGTGATCGTCCACCCCGAACTGCGTCGCGCCGCACGGCACGCACGGCGCCCCCTGCTCGCGGCCACCCTCCTGCAAGGGGCCGTCACCCTCACCCACCTCGCGCAGGCCGTGCTGCTGGCCGTCGCCCTCGCCGACGTGGCCACGGGCGACACCGGCCGGCTTCCGCTGCTCGTCGGGGCGGTGCTCGGCATCGTCGTCGCCCGGGCCGGGCTCGGCTACGGGCAGCGGCGCTCCGCCACCCGCGCCGGAGCGCAGGTCAGGGTCCGTCTGCGGGACGAACTCCTCGCTCACCTCGGACGGCTGGGACCCGCGTACCTGACCACGGCGCGCGCCGGCGCCGTCCGCACCACCCTGGTCGACGGGGTCGAGGGCGTCGACGCCTATCTCTCCCGCTACCTGCCCCAGCTCCTCATCACCCTCCTCGTGCCACCCCTGCTGCTCGCCGCCCTGGCCGCGGTCGAACCGGCCGCCCTCCTCGGCCTCGTTCCCGCCCTGCTCCTCGCTCTGTTCGGGCCGCGCGCCTGGGACCGGCTCCTCGCCAGGCGCGGCAAGGAACACTGGGACACCTACGAGCAACTGGGCGCCGACTACCTCGAAGCACTGCAGGGCATGCCCGCGCTGCGGGCCGCCGGCGCCGTCGGCCGCACCCGGGAGCGACTGGAGAAACGCTCGGCGGCGCTGCACCGGACCACGGTCGCCAAGCTCCGCGTGTCGCTCGTCGACACCGGGCTCACCGACCTGGCCATCCAGGGCGGGACCGCGGCCGCCGCGCTGCTCGCCTGCTGGTCGGCCGTCACCGGATCCACCACGGCGACCGGCACCTATCTGGTGCTGCTCCTGGCCTCCGAGTGCTTCCGGCCCGTACGCGATCTGTCCCGCGAATGGCACGCCGGGTACCTGGGCGTGTCGGCCGCCGACGGCCTCGCGGCGCTGCGCACCGCCCGACCAGCCGTGCCCGGCACCGGAACGGCACCGGCACACTGGACGAGCCCGCCCCAACTGCGCTTCGAGAACGTGGAGTTCGCCTACGACGGCGCCGACGCGCCGGCGCTGCGGGACGTCACCTTCACCGCCGAAGCGGGACGGATCACCGCGATCGCCGGCCCGTCCGGCGCAGGCAAGTCCACGCTGCTCGCCTTGCTCCTGCGCCACCGCGACCCACAGCGGGGCCGGATCACCGTCGACGGCCGGGACGTCACCGAGTACACACTCGACTCACTGCGGCAGGGCATCGCCGTGGTCTCCCAGGAGACCTACCTCTTCCACGCCACCATCGCCGACAATCTGCGCCTGGCCCGGCCCGACGCCCCGGACGACGACCTGATACGCGCCGCTCGCACCGCGGGCATCCACGACGAGATCGCCGCCCTCCCCGACGGCTATGCCACCGTCCTCGGCGAACGCGGCGCCACCCTCTCCGGCGGCCAGCGACAGCGCCTCGCCCTCGCCCGGGCCCTGCTGGCCGACGCTCCGGTGCTCGTGCTCGACGAGGCGACGAGCGCGGTCGACGAGCGCCGCGAGGCGGACATCGTCCGCGAACTGCTCGCCGCCGCGGGCGGCCGGACCGTCCTGGTGGTCGCGCACCGGCTCGCCGCCGTCCGGCACGCGGACCGCATCGTGGTGCTCGACGGGGGACGCGTGGACGCCGTCGGTGCGCATGCCGCCCTCGTCGAGGCCGGGGGCGTCTACGCCGAGCTGGTCAAGGCGGGCCACACGTATGAAGGAGGACTCGTCACATGAGCAGCACCACCGACGGCCGCGCGGGCGCCTCGCACAGCGACACACCCGACGCGTCCGTGCCCGCGCGGGGTTCCCTGCGCGCCCTGTTGCCGGCCCTCGGCGCACACCGGGCGATGGTGGCCCGCACCTGCGCCGCGGCGGTCGTGGAACAGGGCTCGCTGGTCGCGCTGCTGACACTGGCCGCGCACACCGTCGGTACCGCCGTCATCGCTGGCCAGGCCCCCTCGCCCCGCACGGTCACCGCTCTGGTCCTTCTCGTCCTCGTACGCCCCCTGATGACCTGGCGCGAGATGGACCTCTCGCACGACCTGGCCTACCGGGTGCTGGCCGAGCTGCGTGTGCGCGTCTTCGACGGGCTCGCCCGCAGCGCACCCGCCCGCGTGGCCGGCCGGCGCAGCGGGGACCTGGCCGCGACGGCGATGGCCGACGTGGAGGCGCTGGAGTTCTTCTACGCACACACCACGGCCCAACTCCTCGCATCCGGAGTGGTGTTCAGCGGCGGAACAACGGCACTGGCCATGGTGGAGCCCTGGTTGCCGGCGGCGGTGCTGCCGATCGCCGCGCTGCTCGCCGTGGCACCCTTCGCCGACGCACGTGGACGGGCCGCACGCGGGGCCCGTACCCGGGCGGCCGCCGCGAAGCTGTCGGCCGACACCGTGGAGGCCGTCGACGGGCTGCGTGAACTGCTCGCCTTCGGCGGGCTGCCCGAGCGGCGCGGCCGTCTCGCCGAACAGGGCCGGAAGGTGGGCAAGGCCCAGTGCGCGGAGGCCACCTGGGAAGCCATGGCCACCGCCGTACGAGATCTGCTCATCGTGCTCGCGGTCCTCGGCGTGGTCGCCGCCGCCGCGCAGTCCGTGGCCTCCGGACGGCTGGACGGAGCGTGGGCCCCGGCGGCGATGGCGCTCGCCCTTTCGGTGCTTGGCCCGGTCGCCGAGTCGGCCAGGGCGCTGAGCCAGGCCGTGGGGCTGCGCGCCGCGGCCGCCCGCGTCGACGCGGCTGTGAAAGCGCCCGCTCTCGCTCCACCGCCCGCCTCACCCCGCCCGCTTCCCCCGGGCCCGCTGGGCGTCCGGCTGCACCGGGTGAGTTTCGACTACGGGGGCCGGCCCGTGCTGGACGGGGTCGAGTTGACGGTTCCTGCGGGGCAGACCCTCGCCCTGGTCGGTGTTTCCGGAGCTGGGAAGTCCACGTGCGCCCATCTGCTGGCCCGTTTCTGGGACCCGTCCGAGGGATCTGTCCAGCTGGTACCCGGCGACGGCGCCGCCATCGATCTCCGCGACCTGGCCGACGCCGAACTTCGCCGTGCCGTCGCCGTCGTGGGCCAGGACACCCCTCTCTTCCACGGCACCCTCGCCGACAACCTGCGCCTGGCCGCACCGGACACGGATGACGACCTTCTCGCCGAAACGGCCCGGCTGTGCGGCGTCGACAGGATCGCCCCCCTGGACACTCCCGTCTCAGAGCGCGGCGCCTCCGTCTCCGGCGGTCAGCGCGCCCGGATCGCGCTGGCCCGCGCACTGCTGGCCGAGCCCAGGATTCTCGTGCTGGACGAGACCACCGCCCACCTGGACAACACAGGTGACGCCCAACTCGCCGCCGCGCTCGCCCAGGGCGACCGCACCACCATCGTCATCGCCCACCGCCCCACCACCATCCGCCGCGCCGACCGCATCGCCGTACTCGAAGCCGGCCGCATCGCCGAACAGGGCACCTGGGACGACCTCACAGCCCGCCCCGACGGCGCGCTCAACCGCGTGCTGACTCCGGCCGAGGCGGCGTGACGAGCGGTTACGCGAGGAGCAGGAGCACGCTGATCACCAGCATCAGCTGATCACCAGCATGGCCACGGAGGTGGCGCCGTGGATGCCGTAGACGGCCGTCTTGGGCCAAAGGGTCTGCCGGTCCAGCCACTCAATGCGCCCCGCCGTGACCGGCCGTCACACCCGCAGCGGCGAGACCACCCCCACAGTCGGCTCTGTGTGCCGGCAGTTCACAGCAGGACCACGCAGCCGCGCTGCTCCAGCTCGGAGAGCAGGTGCGGGGAGGGAGCACAGGGGTTCCAGCGCAGATCCAGCTTCTCCAGCGCGGGCATTCGTACGACCCGGTCCGGCAGTTGGATGATGCGGTTGCTTCGCAGGTCGAGCTGGCGAAGCCGGGGGAGGCGCATCACGGGCTCCGGCACCTCGTCGAGGGCGTTCTCCCGCAGGTCGAGGTGCCGTAGCTCGTCCAGTTCAGTGATCGAGGCCGGCAGGCTTGTGAGCTGGTTCCCCCGGAGCCAGAGTTCGCGCAGCTTGCGAAGACAGCCGATGCCGGCGGGCAACGTGGTCAGCCGGCTGTACTGGGCGCGGAGTTCGATCAGCTCGGTCATCCGGCCGATGGTTTCGGGTAGGGCGATGAGAGGGTTCTCGCCGACATTGAGATAGCGCAGCCGCGTCAGGTTTCCCAGCGAGTCCGGAAGCCGGGACAGGTTGTTGTCGTGCAAGTAGAGGCAGCCGCTGAGCTCGACCAGGTCGCCCAGAGAGTCGGGAAGCGAGGTGAGCTCGTTGTGGCCGAGGTCCAAGGTCGTGAGCCGGTGCAGTCGTCCGATCCGGGAGGGGAGGTCCGTGAGCCCGTTGTCCGCCAGGATCAGTACTTCCAGCTCGGTTCGCTCCCAGACCGGCTCGGGCACTTTCCCGAGCCGGTGGCGCCAGAGGCTGAGTGTGGTGGGTGTGGGCTGCACGGCCGTTGGGTTCCCTTCCGTCGACGGTTCCGTCCGAAGACAGATTCTCGTGCCGTGTAACCGCCTTTCATCACTGAGTACTTCGGGGTCAGCGCCCTACCGTGCTTGGGCTGTGCTATAGCATGTGGTAAATGACCTACTGTCAAGAAGGGCGACCAGTGGCCTACCGGCAGGAGGTCGACCGTCAAGAAACCCTCAGGTACATCGCGGGGCCCCCGTCAAATTCGCCCAGGAGGATCGAAGCCTCAACCCACTACCAATGAGGGATGCAGGCATGGCTACGCTCTTGTACCGGCTGGGCGCGCTCGGCGCTCGACGGTGGCGAACGATGTTGGTCGCATGGCTCCTGGCTCTTGGAGCGGTGATCGGCCTGGGGTTCGCGTTCGCAGGCTCCTTACAGGACAGCAGCTCCATCCCTGGGTCGCCGGCACAGGCGGCTCTGACCAAAATGGACCGTCACTTCCCCTCCCCGGACGTGCAGTCCGCCCAGATCGTCTTCCGGGCCCCCTCCGGGCACAAGGTGACCGATCCGGATCTGCGGAAGGCGCTGGCATCCACCCTCGCGGCGACGAGCGACGTAAGCGGCGTGACCGAAGTCGGCAATCCGGCCGAGGACGGCACCGTCTCCCAGGACGGACGCACCGCGGTCGCGGAGGTCAGCTTCACCACCAAGGCGGATGAGGACGTACCCGCCGGCACGCTCGACGCGGTGAAGGCCGCGGGCAGCCAGGCCGAGCAGGCGGGTCTGAAGACCATCTACGGAGGTGACGCCTACGAAGAGTCACATCCGCCCGTCGGGCCTACCGAGCTGATCGGGATGGGAGTGGCGCTGGTCATCCTCGTCATCACCTTCGGATCACTGGCCGCCGCGGGACTGCCGCTGCTCACCGCCATCCTCGGCGTTGTCGGCACCATGGCCGCGATGATGGGCCTGGCGACGGTGTTCGGCGTGAGCGACAACGCACCCACCCTGGCCATCATGCTGGGTCTCGCCGTCGGCATCGACTACTCCCTGTTCATCGTCTCGCGGCACCGCGCCCAGCTCGCCTCCGGCATACCCGTAGCGGAGTCCGTCGCGAAGGCCAACGCAACCGCAGGCAGTGCCGTCGTCTTCGCCGGCGCCACTGTGATCATCGCCCTCGCCGGCCTCTCGGTCGCCGGCGTCCCCATGCTCACCTCCATGGGCCTTGCCTCCGCAGGAGCCGTCGCCGCCGCCGTCGCCCTGGCCCTGGGCCTGCTTCCCCCACTTCTGGGAATGCTCGGCCGCAGGCTCATCCCCAAGCCCGGGACTCGCCCGAGCCGCAGGGCGGCACGGGCCGGCCGGACCCCGCTGGGCGTGCGCTGGACCGAGAGTGTGCTGCGTAGGCCGGTGCGTACCCTGATCATCGGATCCGTCAGCATCATCGCTCTCGCCCTCCCGGCGATGCAGCTGAAGGTCGCGGTCACAGACGAAGGCAACAGCCCCACCACCTCGTCGAGCCGTCAGGCCTACGACGCGATCAGTGATGCTTTCGGCCCCGGAGCGAACGGGCCTCTCGTCATCCTCGTCGAAGACGACGACCCCGCCGTCACCAACTCCACGGCTACCGCCGTCGAGGACGCGCTGGGTGACATCAACGGCATCGCGGATGTCAGTGGCGTCGACGTGGCCGAGGACAAGACAGCTGCCCGCATCCAGGTCGTCCCCGACACAGGGCCGCGGACCGAGGAGACCAGCAACCTCGTCTCACTCTTGCGTACCGAGATGCGGCCTCTCGCCCAGTCGAGCGGCAGCTACATCGCCGTCACCGGCATGACCGCGGTCAGCATCGACGTCGCCGACAAGCTCAGCGGCGCCCTGGCCCCCTTCGCGATCGTCGTCGTCGGCTTCTCGCTGCTCCTTCTCATGATCGCCTTCCGGTCCGTCGCCATCCCCGTCAAGGCCACCATCGGATTCCTGCTCTCCGTCGGTGCCGCGTTCGGAGCCACCGTCGCGGTCTTCCAGTGGGGCTGGCTGGCCGGCCCGCTGGGGGTGAACAGCGAGGGCCCCGTGGCCGGCTTCATGCCCATCATCGTCATGGCCGTCCTGTTCGGACTTGTCATGGACTATGAGGTGTTCCTCGTGTCCGCCATGCGGGAGGACTACGTCCACCACCGCAACGCACGCCTCGCCATCGTCAACGGAGCCCGCAACGCCGCCCGCGTGGTCACCGCGGCGGCCCTCATCATGATCTCGGTGTTCATCAGCTTCCTCTTCTCCCACGACGCCGACATCATGCCGATCGCGTTCGCCCTGGCCTTCGGAGTACTGGTGGATGCCTTCCTGGTCCGCATGACCCTCGTACCCGCGGTCATGGCTCTCCTCGGCGACCGGTCCTGGTGGCTGCCCCGCCGACTGGACCGTGTCCTGCCGCACTTCGACGTCGAAGGCGGGGACTTCCAGGCCCCCGGCACGGTGCCTCAGGTTCCCCTCCAACCCTCCACCCCAGTGACCATGTGACGCCATGAGACAGCAGGCCGATACCGGGATGTACATCTCTTCCGCCGTGAGGCAGAAGCAGTGGCAGACGTCGGACAACCCACTCCGCCGACACAAGGAGCACGTATGAACGCCGTCGACACGCCAGGCACCACCGACCGCGTGCTCGTGGTCGATGACGATCCCGGTATCCGGCGCCTGCTGATCTCAGCCCTCGGCTTCGCCGGTTTCGAGGTCGACGTGGCAGGCGACCTGACGGAAGCCCTTGAGCAGATCGACCGCCGGCCCCCCGACGTCGTCGTTCTCGACGTCATGCTCCCCAGCGCCGACGGATTCGAGATCCTCCAGCTGCTCAGGGCCCGTTCCGTGGACGTACCGGTCCTCTTCCTCACGGCCCGTGACGCGGTCGAGGACCGTGTACGCGGGTTGCGCCTGGGCGGTGACGACTACGTCACCAAGCCTTTCAGCGTCGTCGAAGTCGGCGCTCGCCTTCAGGCTCTCCTGCGCCGCGCACGCAGCGAATCCCCCCGCCCCTGAGGACACACCGCTGTCCTGCGCGGACCTGACCATGGACGATAGCCGTCACGAGGTCCGCCGTGCAGGTCGGACCGTCGAACTCTCACCCACCGAATACCGCCTCCTGAACTACCTCCTGAGTCACCAGGGCCACGTTCTCTCCCGCGCCCAGATCCTCGAAGCGGTCTGGCAGTACGACTTCGGTGGAGACACCGTCGTCGTCGAACGCTTCATCTCCAACCTCCGCCGCAAGATCGACCAGGGCCATGCTCCGCTGCTGCACACCGTCCGCGGCGTCGGCTACACCCTCCGGGAACAGGCCCACAAGTGAACCTCCGCAGTCGCCTCACCTGGTCCCGCTCCAGCGTCCGTCTGCGTCTGCTGGCCGGCCTCGCCGTCCTCCTCGTGTGCGGCCTTACAGCCAGCGCGGCCATCAGTGCCTTCCTTCTGGAGGAGTTCATCGACAAGCGCTACGAGAGGACCCTCCAGCACAGTGCCGATCGCCTCACCGAAGTGATCGAACGAGGACCCCAGACCGCCGACGCGGACCAACTCGCCGCCCTTCTCGGATCCCCCCTCGGCGTCATCGCCGTCGATCCGGACGACAAGGTCCTGGAAAGCACCGGATCCGCGACCCGGGCAGCCGGCGAAATCGTCGAGCTCTGCGCGACGGCACCGGTCGGCAGCATCGTCACCTACGAAGGGGACGAAGGACAGCACGGCCTCGCCGCGATCCGCATTCCCAGTCCCGGACTCATCGTCGACCGCGCGGGCGCCGACGAAGTCGTCAAGCCGGCCGCCCTCGTCCTCACCATCGACACCTCCGTGGACGACAGCACCATCGGCTCTCTCATCAAGCGCCAACTCGCCCTGGTCGGTGCCGCTCTGCTGGTCCTCCTGGGACTCGCCGTCATCGTTCTGCGCCTTGGCATGAGGCCCTTGGCCCGAATGGCCCGTAGTGCCGACGCCATTGCCGAGGGCCACCTCACGGAACGCCTGCCGACCAATCGGAACGGCAGCGAAGTCGACCGACTCGCCGAAGCCGTCAACCGAGCCTTCGACGCACAGGCCCGAGCAGAGGCGACGGTGCGCTCCCTGGCCGCCGACACCTCCCACGAACTGCGCACCCCGCTCTCCACGATCTCCGGCTGGCTCGACCTGCACCGCCAAGGCGGTGTCTCAGGACCGGGCTTGGAAACAGCCCTGGAGCACATCGAGAACGAAGTCGGACGGATGCGCCTGCTCGTCGAAGACCTCGCTCTGCTCGCTCGGCTTGATGCAGGCCGCCCCGTCGAGCAGAGCGACGTCGATCTCGCCGCCCTGGCCGCCGGGGTCATCGAGGACGCACAGATCATGTATCCCTTACGCAGCATCAGCATGGCATCCGCACCGCCTGCTCCCCTCATCGGCGATGCCAACCGCCTGCAACAGGTCCTGCGCAATCTCGTGGGCAACGCCGTCCAACACACTCCCGCCCAGACCGCCGTACTGGTCGAGATCAGACACAACCGTGATGACGTGCAGCTGTCCGTCATCGACGACGGCCCGGGCATCTCCCCTCAGGATCTGCCGCGTGTCTTCGAGCGATTCTGGCGTGCCGAGGCCAGCCGCAGCCGCGCCTACGGCGGTTCGGGTCTCGGCCTGGCCATCGTGGAAGCCATCGTTCACGCCCACCATGGCCAGGTGAACGTGGAGTCGGAGGTAGGAGTCGGGACCACCGTCACCATCCGGCTACCTCACCGGCAGCGTAGGAGCTGACGGCTACAAGCTCGTCAGTGGTGACGGGGGATCCTGCATCGCCGGTGTTGCAGACCCAAGCTCCCGTCCTCAGCCGGAGAAGCGCGCAGCGAGGCGCGACGTGTTGGAGGTTCGGCTGTGCGCGCGCATCAACTGCTCCGCGCGTTCGCCGTCTCCCGCTGCGATGGCATCGTAAATGGCGCGGTGCTGGCGGTAACGGTCCCGCACAGCGCTGCGCCGGTCGCTGTTGACCTCGTGCAGGACACCGTCGCGCCGTTCGTCCGCGCCGAAAGCGTCGACCATGTGCAGCATCTGAATCAACGTGGGATTACCGCTTGCCCGGTCGATCACCGCATGAAATTGACGCATGCAGTCCAGAATCTCGACGACCAGCTCGCGTTCGCGTTGGCTGCCCGCACCGACTCCGTCGGTCTCCATGAGCAATTCGTCTGCCCTGTCGAGCAGTTCGCACATCTGCCGCCGCTGTGCCGCGGTCGACTTCTGCGCGGCGAGCCGCGCGGACAGTGCGCGCAGTGAGTCCTCGATCATGGTGAACTCGCGCAGTTCGCTCTCGTCGAACTTGGCGATCCGCACGGACCGGGGACCGACCCTTTCAACGAGTCGATCCTGTTCGAGGCGCCGCAGTGCTTCCCGGACAGGAGTGGCGCTGATGTCCAGCGATTCGGCCAGTCCGCGCTCGGTCACCTTCTCCCCGCGCTTGAGCGAGCCTGAGATGATCCCTTCCCGGATCGCTCTGTAGGCCTGGTCCCCCAAGGTCTCGGGCGCCATAAGTTGCGGCAACTCTCCCATGCGCCGGATGCTATTTGCTGTAGCGTGTCAGGTCAACCGCAGGCTGAACGCGGTGAGTGTGGATGGGGGATCGCATGAAGATGTCGATCGACGACTTGCGGTTCTTCCAGGTCGTCGCTGCAAGCGAGACACTCACGGCGGCAGCGCATCAACTCGGGTGTTCGGTTTCCGTCATCAGCAAGCGGCTGAGGGCACTCGAGGAGCGCCTCGACGTCCGTCTGGCCCAGCGAGGCACCCGCCGCCTGGTCCTGACCTCGGAGGGCGCCCTGTATGCGAGCAGACTCGGCTCGATCCTCGATCAGCTCCGGGAACTCGAAGAGCTTGTGACCGACCGCTCGGGGGAGCTGCGTGGCTCCCTGGTCGTCCGGGCGACCCTCGGTCTGGGCCGCGCGCACGTGGCTCCGCTGTTGGCGGAGTTCGCAGCCCTGCACCCCAAGCTTCAGGTGCGACTCGACACGTCGGCGCTGCCCCTGAGACCTCATCGGCGCGAGTTCGACGTGGCCGTTCACGTCGGCAGCCCGCCCGACTCCTCGATGCGCATGCGCCGGCTGGCGGAGAACCGTCGCGTGCCGTGCGCGGCTCCGTCCTATCTGGCCCGGCGCGGAACCCCCACCCGAGTAGAGGATCTCGCACAGCATGACTGCATCGTGCTCCGCGAGAACGAGAGTGACTTCGCGCTCTGGCGGTTCGGTGATGTCAGTGACCCGCGACATGTGCGGGTGCGCGGGTCCTTGTCGAGCAACGACGGGGACGTGGTGACCAGTTGGGCTCTTGAGGGCCGTGGCGTGATCATGCGTTCCGAATGGCATGTCCGCGCCCATATCGAGAGAGGTGAGCTCGTTCGCGTACTCCCTGGCGTGCCGACGCCCGCGGCTGACATCCATGCCCTGCTCGAGGACGACGGACACGTTCCCCGCCGTGTGACGGAGCTGATCGATCATTTCGCGGCCCGCCTGCCTGCGCGTCTGGGGCGATCAAGGTGATGTGACAGAGCAGCCGAGCGCTCGCAGCAGGCCTCAGCGATCTCTTGTGCTGCGATCACGGCGACCACATGGAAGAACCGCATGTCGTCCGCGCTGAACGGGATTCGGCCGCGCGGCGACCGGAACGGCACAGGCTTTCCAGGAGGGAAAGCCCACCTTGCCGGCTACGGGCTTGTAACGCCCGTCGCCGCTGGCCAAGGTGGGCTCACGCCACGAGGTGGCCGCGACGCACCGGACCGGGCGTTCCCCACCGAACGAGCGCATCGATCACGCAGGCTGAGGAGTTGATTCGTGCCGAAGACTTATCGCATCGCGGCGATCCCGGGCGATGGGATCGGCCGAGAGGTCGTCCCTGAGGGCCTGAGGTGCCTCCAGGCCGCCTCCGAGGTCCACGGCTTCCAACTCGACGTCACCGAGTTCGACTTCGCCAGCGCCGACTACTGGCTCGAGCACGGCACGATGCTGCCCGAGAACTGGCGGGACCTGCTCGGCGCCTATGACGCGCTCTACTTCGGTGCGGTCGGATGGCCGGAGGTGGTCCCGGACCACGTGTCGCTGTGGGGCAGTCTCCTGAAGATGCGGCGCGGGTTCGACCAGTACGTCAACCTGCGTCCGGTCCGGCTGCTGCGCGGCGTGCGCAGCCCTCTGCGCGACTACCAGCCCGGTGACATCGACTTCTACGTCGTCCGCGAGAACACCGAGGGTGAGTACTCCAGCATCGGCGGCCGGATCTTCGAGGGCACCGACCGTGAGACCGTGATGCAGGAAACCGTGATGACACGGACGGGCGTCGACCGTGTGCTGCGCTACGCGTTCGATCTCGCTTCCGCCCGCCCCGCCAAGCGCCTGACCTGGGCGACGAAGAGCAACGGGATCTCGATCTCCATGCCCTACTGGGACGAGCGCGCCGCTGAGATGGCGGCCCGGTATCCCGGGGTGACCGCGGACAAGGATCACATCGACATCCTCACCGCCAAGTTCGTCCTGCAACCGGACCAGTACGACGTGGTCGTGGCCAGCAACCTCTTCGGCGACATCCTCTCGGACCTCGGTCCTGCCTGCACCGGCACGATCGGCATCGCCCCCAGCGCCAACATCAACCCCGACCGTACGTACCCCAGCCTGTTCGAGCCGGTCCACGGGTCAGCCCCCGACATCGCCGGCCTCGGCGTCGCCAACCCCGTAGGCCAGATCTGGAGCGGCGCGATGATGCTCGCGCACCTCGGTGAACACGAGGCGGCCGCGCGCATCGTGGAGGCGATCGAGAGCGTTCTCGACGCACAGCCCGGCGTCCTCACCCCCGACCTCAAAGGCACGGGCACCACGGCGGAGCTCGGAAAGGCCATCGCGGACCAGATCGTGGCGGACCTGCCCGCAGACGACAACGGGGGAGCGGCGCCCGCCGACCCTGCCGGGGAGGGCACCTCGGCATCGTGATCAGGCCTGTCTCCGATCCGATCGGCCTCCAGCGGACCTTGTCAAGAATCTGATCCAGCAGCCTCCGGTATGGCGGTGGCGCGAAGGGACGACCTCTCCCATGACGACGATGTCGGCAGGGCAGCGCTCACGGACGCGGCGCATCACGTTCCTGGTCGCTCTCGCGGTCTTCGCACAGGAGTCGACCTGGAACTTCTATGAGTCCCAGGTGCCACCGCTCCTGCGAGAGCACATCAGCAGCGCAGGCGTCGTGGGTCTGCTGATGGGCATGGACAACCTGCTGGGCATTTTCATCCAGCCGTGGATCGGCAACCGGTCGGACCGCACGAGGACCTCCTGGGGGCGGCGCATGCCCTATCTCGTGGTCGGGATGCCGATCGCCGCCGCACTGTTCGTGATCATCCCGCACACCTCAGCGTCACTGCCCCTCCTGATCGTGACCATGTTCATGTACGCACTCGTGGCGAACACCTTCAAGCCGATCGCCGAAGCGCTCGTTCCGGACTTCATCGCGCCCGAGCGACGCAGCCGGGCCAACGCCGCAGTCAAGATCGCCTCAAGTCTGACAGCCGTCGTTGCGGCGGCCATCAGTATTTTTCTGGTCGACAACCATCTGAGCATCGCGTTTGCGATCCCTGCGGTCATCATGCTGCTCTCCGTCGCGGTGCTCGCGGCCACCGTGCGCGACAGCCAGTCCCCGGCCTACCAGGCCGCGGTGGCGGAAGGCCTTGAGGTCCAGCACGCCGAGCGCAAGGAGCCACGCGTCCGGGACACCTTTTTCGAGATCCTCGGGGACACCGACCGCAGTCGGCTCCTGCTGCTCGTCGCGATCTTCCTGTTCGGCAGCGCGTGGGCCGCGTCCCGGTCGTTGATGACGCCGTACGGAACCGAGGCTCTCGACATGTCACGGGGAGCCGCCGGTGGTCTGACACTGCCCAGTGGTATCGCTTTCATCGTGGCGGCCTATCCGGCGGCGGTACTTGCCGAACGCTATGGACGCCTCCGGGTCATGGCCATCGGTATGTCGGTCTTCGCCGCGGCCATGGTGCTGGGGACGATCGTCCCTACACCCGCGGGCGCCACCGTGGCCTTGTGCGTCGCGGCAGCCGGCGCGACGTGTTTCCTGGTCAATGCGGTAGTGGTCCTGTGGAACCTCGCCCCCTCCGCCCGAGTCTTCGGGACCTACGCCGGCATGTACACCGTCGGCTGGGCCGGCGGTGGCTTCGTGGGCCCGGCACTGGTCGGCGCGATGGTCGACGTCACCGGCTGGCCCTTGATGCTCCTCGACATCGCCGTCGTCGCCGCGCTGGCGATCATCGTCGTCGTCAGGATCAGCGCCCTGCAGCGTCGAACCGCCCTGACCGTCGCAACGTAACGAACCGAGTCCTGCACCCCATGCCATCCAGGCGACGGGCGCAGCCAGAGATGGGGAACGTGTGC
The DNA here is from genome assembly GCF_001270025.1 of Streptomyces azureus. Taxonomy (NCBI): domain Bacteria; kingdom Bacillati; phylum Actinomycetota; class Actinomycetes; order Kitasatosporales; family Streptomycetaceae; genus Streptomyces; species Streptomyces azureus. Next base: position 45,875 of record NZ_DF968236.1, read on the forward strand.
CTCGCATCCTGATCACCACGGACTACCTACGGCCCGGCGACGAGGTCGACCAGTACCTTCGGACACACGGTCACACGACGGTCCACTCGCCCCTGGTCGGTCGACGCGACCCGGAGCAACTCGTAGCCGCCCTCGACGGGATCGACGCGGCGCTCGTCGCGAACGAGCCCTTGACCGCCGAGGTCCTGTCCCGAGCGCCCAGGCTGCGAGCCATCGTGCGCACCGGCGTGGGATACGACTCGATCGACGTCGTTGCCGCGGCCGAGCTGGGGATCACGGTGAGCAATCTGCCGGGGATCAACGCCAACGCTGTGGCTGAGTACACCATCGGTCTGATGCTGGCTGCGGCCCGGCGTCTGGTGCAGAGCGCGGCGGGCGTCGAGGCCGGCGGCTGGCCGAGGGAAGACGGTCATGAACTGCGCGGCAGGACTCTCGGGCTGCTCGGATACGGGGCCGCCGCGCGCGCCGTTGTGCCGCTTGCGCAGGCTTTCGGCATGCGGGTGCTCAGCACGACCGGTGTGCCGGAGAAGGAGCGAAGCGATTGGGCGGTGCGGTTCGTTGAGCTTCCCGAATTGCTGGCAACCGCCGACTACCTGTCGGTGCACACCGCGCTGACGGAACGGACGCGAGGTCTTCTCGGCGCCCCCGCTTTCCGTCAGATGAAACCGACAGCGATCCTGATCAACACCGCGCGCGGAGCCATCGTCGACGAGCAGGCACTCGCCGATGCCGTGCGCACCGGACAGATCGCCGCGGCGGCACTCGACGTGGTGAGCGACGAGCCGCTCGCGGCCGACAGTCCGCTGCGGAATGTGGACGGGATCGTTGTCTTCTCCCACCTGGCGGGGCAGACCGCCGAGGCCCGGGCGGCCGCCGGCCTCGATGGCGCGGCAGAGGTGGTGGCCGCACTCGCGGGGCGCCCCCGGTTCCCGGTGGACGCTCACCTGCTGCCACAGACATCCGCCGCCAAGGGAGCCGAATGACACCTACGCGGCAAGTGCCGAACGCCGATCAGAAGGATTCAGGAAGAGGAATGATGCGAAACCAACCGGCTGACTCCGTCAAGGTCCTGGCACCGACCGGCATGCTCGGAGCCGGCTTTCCCGAATCCACGATCGAGCGCGGTCTGGAACTCGGCGCCGACGTGATCTCCGTGGACGGAGGGAGCACCGACTCCGGTCCCTACTACCTCGGTTCGTCCCAGCCCAAGACCACGCGCGCGGCAGTCGCCCGCGACCTGCGTGTGCTGCTGAAGGCCGCGGCACGTGCCGGTATCCCGCTGATCGTGGGCTCGTGCGGCACCAGTGGCACCGACCACGGTGTCGACTGGGTCGCGGGCATCGTCGCCGAGATCCTTTCGGACGAAGGGCTGAGTCTGCGGGTTGCCCGGATCTACAGCGAGCAGGATGCCGACACGCTCAAGGAGCGTCTGGCATCCGGGCATATCCATGCTCTGCCTCCGCTGGGCGACCTGAAGCCCGAGACGATCGAGAACTGCACCCACATCGTGGGCATGATGGGACATGAGCCGATCGTCGCCGCGCTCGAAGCCGGCGCCCACGTGGTGCTCGCAGGCCGCGCCACCGACACCGCCGTCGCGGCCGCCTGTCCCCTCATGAAGGGGATGCCGGCCGGACCGACGTGGCATGCCGCCAAGATCGTCGAATGCGGCGGACAGTGCACCAGCAACCCACGAGCCGGTGGCGTGCTGGCCACCATCGACGCCGACGGCTTCACCATGGAGCCGCTCGACCCCGCCGTCTCGTGTACGCCGACCCTGGTTGCCGCGCACATGCTGTACGAGACGGCGAACCCTTTCCAGATGCGTGAACCCGACGGAACCCTGGACGTCCGTGAGGCCACGTACACGGCTCTCGACGATCGCACGGTGCGTGTCGAGGGCTCGCGGTTCCACGTCGCCGACCAGCACACCATCAAGCTGGAGGGCGCCCGGATCACCGGCTACGAGACGCTGTCGTTCAGTGCCGTCCGCGATCCGCACATCCTTGCGAACATCGAGGACTGGGCTCACCTTCTGCGCGTGATGCTCACACAGCGGGTGGAGCAGACGCTCGGCCTCAGCGAGGACAAGTACAGCTTCGACGTACGTCTCTACGGCTACAACGCGGTACTGAAGGACCTCGACCCGGGCCATGACGCGCCTCGTGAGGTGGGAGTCATGCTTCTCGTCAACGCGCCGGACCAGGAAACCGCCACAGCCGTAGCGAAGATCGCCAACCCGTTGATGCTGCATCTGCCGACACCCGACATGAACTACCTGCCGAGTCTCGCCTTCGCGACCTCCCCGGCCGAGGTCGAGCGCGGGCCCGCGTATGAGTTCGTGCTCAACCATGTCGTCGACAGCATCACCCCCACCGACATGTTCCGCATCGAGATCGAGGAGACCTCACACCATGGCTGAGCCCGGCCCCACCACTCTCGGAGATCTGGCATTCGAGGTCCGGTCGAAGAACGCCGGGCCCTTCTGGGTCACCATGGAACTGTTCATGCGTGATTCGGACGGTTACGGCATCGCGGCTGACGAGTCGTTCCTCAACGAGCGCACGGTCGCCGAGCTCTACGGAGTCGACGAGACCGAGATCCAGATGTTCCGCATCCCGTCGCTGAACGTCGTCAAGATCTCTTTCCCTCGTCCTGTCAGTCAGGCTTCGCTCCGCGACCGAGACATCCACTCCGGCCAACACCATGTGCCCCTGGCGATGTTGCCCGTACCCGCTGCCGACGGCACCCGGGAGCAGTGAGCGCGCGAGGAGCCGGG